>JANOBL010000326.1:0-5306 GCA_031411635.1 Betaproteobacteria bacterium | reverse complement strand
GTGATGCGCGGGTCAAACATGACACGCAGCAGGCCGATGATGGCCAGGTCCTTGTTCAGGTTGGCGTGCACCTGCTTGATGGTGTTGACCAGGTCGGACAGGCCGTCCAGTGCAAAGTACTCACACTGCATCGGCACGATCACGCCGTGCGCGCTGCACAAGCCGTTCAGCGTCAGCAGGCTCAGCGACGGTGGGCAGTCGATCAACACAAAGTCGTAGACGCCCGATGCTTCTTGGGCAGCGCTGGCCAGCGCGCTGCGCAAACGCTGATCGCGGCGCTCCAGCGCCACCAGCTCCACCTCGGCACCAGCAAGCTCACGATTGGCGCCCAGTACGTCGTAGCCGCCGTTTTTGGCATGCTGCAGCGCCTCCATCACGCTGGCAGACTCCAGCAAAACGTCGTACACCGACAACGGCATTGCGCGCTTGTCGATGCCCGAGCCCATCGTGGCATTGCCCTGCGGGTCCAGATCAACCACCAACACACGCTGGCCCATCCGGGCCAGACCAGCCGCCAAGTTGACGGTGGTGGTGGTTTTGCCAACCCCGCCCTTCTGATTTGCGATGCAAAAGACTTTGACCATGGCCAGAGTATCGCCGGTGGTGAAGCACCAATAAAGCAGCGGCGTGGGGTGGAATCAGCTTGAAGTGCGGCGCCAGCTTTGTTGCCGACCGGTGCAATGCGCGTTATCAAGCTGCTGCCCGGCGCATCCAGACAAGGCAGCGCTGCGCATCCAGGCCGGGCACTTGCAAATGTTCCACGTGAAACACCTGCACATCGGCAGGCAAGTGAGCCCGTTCCTCGGTAGGCAGCTTGCCTTTCATCGCCAGCCAAACCCCGTTGTCTGCCAAAACATCGCGGGTCAGCCGGGTAAAGTCGGCCAGCGAGGCAAAAGCGCGGGAGGTAATCAGGTCAAAACGCGCAAACAAAGGGTCCAGCGCTTCCACCCTTGCATGCAGCGCTTGCAGGTTGGGCAACCGCAACTCCGCTGCCACCTGGCGGATGAAACTGGCTTTCTTGGCCACGGTGTCGACACAGCTCACTTGCCATTCAGGGTGCAGCGCTGCCAGCACCACGCCCGGCAAGCCCCCACCGCTGCCCACATCCAGAATGCGCAGATGGCGATGAACCAAGCTGGCCGCGTGCTGCCGCAGCGCCGGCAGAACCGCCAGGCAATCAACCAGATGATGGCTGAGCATTTCATCCGGATCGCGCAAGGCCGTCAGGTTGTACACCCGGTTCCAGCGCTGCAGCAGCGCCAGATAGGCCATCAAACGCTGCAAATCAGCATCGTCCAGAACCAGGCCCAAGCTGTCAGCGGCAGTTTTGAGTCGGCCCAACCGCGTTGGCCCCTGGATTGACATGGCCTCAGGCCGCATCTTTTTCAATGCCGATCCGGTCTTTGAGCCGGCCTTTTTTGAGATGCACCAGCAGCAGCGATATCGCAGCCGGCGTCACACCGGAGATGCGCGAAGCCTGGCCCAAAGTCTCGGGCCGGTGACGGCTCAGGATTTGCCTGACCTCAAAACCCAGCGCTGGCACCTGGTCGTAGTCCAATGCGGAAGGCAGTTTGAGCTGCTCAAAATGGGTGGCACGCTCCACATCTTCCACCTGCTTGCCGATGTAGCCGGCGTACTTGGTGGCAATTTCCACCTGTTCGATCACAGTCTGGGCCAGCGGCGCGCCCAGCTCGGTGGTCAGTGTTTCACGTGAAACATCGTGCGAAACATCGCTCGGAGCCGAGGCCGCCACTGCGGCCACTGCCACCACCGCATCAAAGTTGATGCCCGGCCGGCGCAACAGGTCGGCCAGGTTGTATTCACGCTCGATGGCTTTGCCCAACAAGCGCTCAGCATCGGCCGCCGCCAGTACGCCGGGGTGCACCCACGTGCGCTTGAGCTGCTCGGCAAGGCGGGCCACCGCATCGCGCTTTTGGTTAAAGGCGGCCCAGCGTGCATCGTCCACCAAGCCCAGTTCACGGCCGATCTCGGTCAGGCGCGCGTCGGCGTTGTCCTCACGCAGTTGCAATCGAAACTCGGCTCGGCTGGTGAACATCCGGTAAGGCTCGTTCACACCCTTGGTGATCAGGTCGTCAACCAGCACGCCCAGGTAGGCCTGGTCGCGCCGCAGATGCAATGGCTCACGATCCCGGGCCTGCAGCGCCGCATTGATGCCAGCAAACAAGCCCTGGGCGGCGGCTTCTTCATAGCCGGTGGTGCCGTTGATCTGCCCGGCAAAAAACAAACCGCCGATGGCCCGGGTTTCGAAGCTGGCTTTCAGCGCGCGGGGATCGAAAAAGTCGTACTCGATCGCATAACCCGGCCGCAGGATGTGCGCGTTCTCCAGCCCGGCCATCGATTGCACTGCCGCCAACTGGATGTCAAACGGCAGCGAGGTGGAGATGCCATTGGGGTAAAACTCGTGCGTGCTCAGGCCTTCGGGCTCCAGAAAGATCTGGTGGCTGTCTTTGTCGGCAAAGCGGTTTACTTTGTCTTCGATGCTGGGGCAGTAGCGTGGACCCACACCCGCTATCACGCCGGTGAACATCGGGCTGCGGTCAAAGCCCGAGCGGATGATGGCGTGGGTGCGCTCGTTGGTGTGGGTGATCCAGCACGGCACCTGGCGCGGGTGCTGGCTGGCACTGCCCATGAAGCTGAACACTGGCACCGGGTCCAGATCGCCCGGTTGCTCGGTCAAGCGCGAAAAATCGATGCTGCGGCCGTCGATGCGGGGTGGGGTGCCGGTTTTCAGCCGGCCTTGCGGCAGCTTCAACTCTTTCAGCCGTGCCGACAGTGTTAACGCCGGGGGGTCGCCGGCCCGGCCGGCTGCATGGTTGCGCAAGCCCACATGCACCCGGCCATCCAGAAAAGTGCCGGCGGTCAGCACCACGGTTTTGCCCCGGAAGGCGATGCCAAGCTGGGTCACCGCGCCTACCACCCGGTCGCCATGGCCGTCGGATACCACCGTCAAGTCGTCCACAGCCTGCTGGAACAACCACAGATTGGGCTGGTTTTCCAGCCGCTGCCGGATCGCCGCCTTGTACAGGATGCGGTCGGCCTGGGCCCGGGTGGCACGCACCGCCGGGCCTTTGCTGCTGTTGAGGATGCGGAACTGGATGCCGGCTTCGTCCGTGGCCGCCGCCATCGCACCGCCCAGCGCATCCACCTCCTTGACCAGATGGCCTTTGCCGATGCCGCCGATCGACGGGTTGCAACTCATCTGGCCCAAGGTCTCGATGTTGTGGCTCAGCAACAAGGTGGTGCAACCCATCCGGGCGGCGGCCAGCGCGGCCTCGGTGCCGGCATGGCCACCGCCGACGACGATCACGTCAAATTCTTGAGGATGCAGCACGGCGGCGGTGGCGCGGTGGGGCGCCTTCAAAGGTGAACAGGGCTTGATTGTAAAAAGCCGGGCTGCGCAGTGGGCGCGCCAGAACCCGATGGCCTTGTGTCTGTCAGGTGGCGCCGCACCAGGCACCGGTCACCGGCCGGCGCAGGCGCCGGCCCAGCCACCCGCAGCACGGTGCATGCTGCGTTGCAGCAGCAATCAATCCAGCCATCTCTGGCTTGCCTTGCCTGGCGGCAGCGGCTTGATCCATCGCGCCAGCCGGCGCTCAGAATAAGAAAACGGCCCAGAGCGCACTGTCCGGGCCGTTGAAACCGGTTGCGTCAAGGGACGCAACCGGGAGCAAATCGGTTTTGACTTACCAGCCGCCGCGCGGCAGCAGTGACGGGGTCTGGGAGGCGGTGTGGACGGCGTGCATGAGGGGTGCTCCGGGTGTTTTGTCAGCAAGGCGCCTGTTTCAGCGCTTGTGACTTATTTCACCAGCCCCCCCTGCATGCCGGTACTGTCAGGTCTTACAGGGAGGGTGTGCCCTCATGCCACCGCGCGGCGGCGGTCTTAGCTGATCAAGCCCAGACGCAGTGCCTTCAGAACGGCCTGGTGCTTGCTGGCGCAATCAAGCTTGTGCATCGCATTGTTGACATGCAATACCGCCGTGCGCTCGCTGATGCCCAGGATCGTGCCCAGCTCCCAGGCGGTTTTGCCTTCCATGGTCCAGCGCAGCGCTTCCAGCTCTCGCGGGGTCAGTGACGGCAGCGCACCGGTCACCATCAGCGGCGGCAACACCCGCATCGCCGCATCCTGGGCATACACCGCAAACAACTGCAGATCGGCCACCAGGCGGGCCAGCTCGGCACCGTCTTTGGGCAGCGCCTGGTCGCGCTCCACACCCATCGCAAAATGCCGGCCTTCGGGCAGGTGCAGCGCCATCGCAATGCCGGTGCGGTAGCCAAAGCGGGCCTGCTCCTCCCACAGCTCGCCCAGCCCCTGGCTGGTGTAGGTGCCTTGGTCCCAGATGATCGGCCAGGCATGGCGCCGGCAATGCTGCATCACCGGATCACGCTTCATGTTGGTGGCGTCAAACATCACATCGGCATAACCGATCGGGGCGTTGTCGATCGAGATGAACTCCGAGCGGCCCACCGCCACATCCACCACCGCCATCGCCGACACGGTGTTGAAGCCCAGCGTGCGGCTGAAGCGCACCACCTCGCCAAGGAAAGTATCACGGCTGTTCGCCTGAAGCACCGAAGCAAAACCAGCGGGCAGCATGGCAGCGGCTCAATAGGCCCAAGGACGCCAATTGGCGGCGGACCCCTGCAAGGACTTACATGTTTTCATTTGCTGACGGTTGCCGAAAACTACTCGACTTATCAGTAACTGTCATGGTGACGATCTTGAACTCCACACTCGAACAATGCCGGCCCTGGACTTTGCGCGCTTGGCCACCTTTATTGTGGCAGGTCGGAAAACAGATTCCGTTACAGATGCAGCACCTCGGGACACAAATCACACACCCCGGTGAAGCAATGTTTCGCAATGTGGGACAGACTTTCTGGGCCTGGCACAGCAGCGATGGGGATGTGGGCCTGGCCTGGGACTGGGTGCAGCTAGGCCACGGTGTGGTGGCGATGGCCGATCCGATGGCGGTGGTGACCAACCTGCGCCTGGTGGGCGAGCAGGGTGCGGTGCTGAGTGCGCTGGAATCGGCGCGGCATTTCAACTGCATCGTGCATGCGCTGCCCTGGCAGTACGAGGTGACGCGGGTGCTGACGCATCCCGGGCCCAGCACGATGGGGCCGGTGGCCGGCACCGCGTCAGTGCGCAGCAATTTGCCGGCGCACCACAGCCTGCGCGCACCGGACGGACGTTGATGCAGTAAGCGGGCTGGGCGCCAGTGCGCGCAACCTCAGTGCAGCGCAGCGCCGCGCAACTGCCGGGCCACCCAGGCCAGGCACAGCGC
>JANOBL010000325.1:0-11893 GCA_031411635.1 Betaproteobacteria bacterium | reverse complement strand
ACTTTGATGAACTCACCCGCCTGCCCAACCGCGCCCGGCTGGGCCAGTTGCTGGCCGAGGCCATGGCCGCCACCGACCGGGATGGTTACCTGCTGGCCGTCTGTTACCTGGACCTGGACCATTTCAAGGCCATCAACGAGCGCCACGGTTTCGAAGCCGGTGACCGCCTGCTGGCCGAGCTGGCCAACCGCCTGCGGGGGGCGCTGCGCACCCGTGGCACCGTCTGGTCGGACAGCGCGGCCCGGCTGGGTGGTGATGAATTTGTGCTGCTGCTGCGTGCCGGCACGGTGGACGAAGCCCGCGCAGCGGTCGAGCGGGTGCTGCGGGTGGTGGCCCAGCCGATCCAGGTCGGGCCGGGCGATGCGCCCGAGACCATCACCGCCAGCGTGGGCGCCACCGTCTACCCACTGGACGCCAGCGACGCCGACACCCTGCTGCGCCACGCCGACCACGCCATGTACGGCGTCAAACAATCCGGCCGCAACGGCTTTTTGTTCTTTGACCCTGAGCACAGCCGCCGCACTGAAGAGCGGGTGCTGGCCATCGGCCGGGTGCAGGACGCGCTGGACCAGGGTGAGCTGATCCTCTACTACCAGCCCAAGGTGGACCTGAAACGCGGCGTGGTGCTGGGTGTGGAGGCCTTGCTGCGCTGGAACCACCCGGAGCATGGCGTGGTGCCACCGGCGCAGTTTTTGCCGCTGATCGAGCACACGGGGCTGTCGGCGCGGGTCGGCGACCATGTGCTGGCGCAGGCGCTGGACCAGCTCGAGGTCTGGCAGAACCAGGGGCTGGACCTGTCGGTCAGCGTCAACATCGCGGCCCGCCATCTGCAGGAGCCCGATTTTGCGCAGCGCCTGGGCGAGTTGCTGGCGCGCCACCCCACGCCGCTGGGCCCCCGGCTGGAGCTGGAGGTGCTGGAAACCGCCGCGCTGACCGATATCGGTTTCACCTCTGCGGTGCTGGAGCGCTGCGCCCGGCTGGGTGTGCGCTGGGCGCTGGACGACTTTGGCACCGGTTACTCCACCCTCACCTACCTGAAGCGGCTGCCAGTGCAGGTGCTGAAGATCGACCGCTCGTTTGTGCAGAACATGTTGGTGGATGCCCAAGACCGGGCCATCGTCGAGGGCGTGATCAGCCTGTCCGGCACCTTTGGCTGCGTGGTGGTGGCCGAGGGGGTGGAGACGGCGGCCCAGGCCCGCATGCTGCTGGACATGGGCTGTGAGATCGGCCAGGGCACCGGCATTGCCGCGCCCATGCCCGCCGCCGAGGTGGGGCCGTGGGTGCGCGAGTGGAAAGGCTTGTTTGCGCTGACCGCGGCGCCGGTGGCGGCAATGCATGCCGCGCCTGTCGTGCTGCTGCCAGCAGCGCCCGGCAGCAGCGGGCCGGCGCTGCCACCCCGCAGCTTCGGCACCGACTGAAGCGCCAGCCCGCCGGCCGCCGCGCGACTTGGCGCTGGCGGCCTTCGCTAGACTCCCCAGGTGCTGCCCCAAGGTTTCATCCAGGATCTGCTGTCCCGCGTCGATGTGGTCGAGGTGGTGGGCCGCCATGTCGAGCTGAAAAAAGCCGGCATCAACCACAAGGGCTTGTGCCCTTTCCATGGCGAAAAATCGCCCAGCTTCATCGTCAGCCCATCGCGCCAGACCTACCACTGCTTTGGCTGTGGCGTGCACGGCGATGCAATCCGCTTTCTCACCGAGCAAGGCGGCCTGGGTTTCATGGATGCGGTGCGTGAGCTGGCCCAGCAAGTGGGCCTGCAAGTGCCCGAGCGCCAGGACAGCCCCGAAGACCGGGCCCGCGCCGATGCCGAAAAGGCCCAGCGCGCCACGCTCAGCGATGTGTTGGCCAAGGCCAGCGATCACTACCGCGCCGCGCTGAAGGCCGATGCCCGGGCGGTCGATTACCTGAAACGCCGTGGCCTGACCGGTGTGATCGCCGCGCGCTTTGGCATGGGCTATGCGCCCGACGGCTGGCGCACGCTGGCCAGTGTTTTTCCGCGCTACGACGACCCATTGCTGGCCGAAGCCGGCCTGGTGATCAGCAGCGGCGGCGAGGAGGACAGCGGTGATGGTGGCGAAAGTACGCAAAAGCGCTACGACCGCTTCCGCGACCGCATCATGTTTCCGATCCGCTCGGTGCGCGGCGAGGTGATCGGCTTTGGCGGCCGGGTGCTGGACAAGGGTGAGCCCAAATACCTCAATTCGCCCGAAACCCCGGTCTTCCACAAAGGCCAGGAGCTGTACGGCCTGTTCGAAGCCCGCCTAGGCCTGCGCGCCAAGGGTTATGCGCTGGTGGTGGAGGGCTACATGGACGTGGTGGCGCTGGCGCAATGGGGCTATCCCAACGCGGTGGCCACCTTGGGCACCGCCTGCACGGCAGAGCATGTGGCCAAGCTGTTCCGCTTCACCGAGTCGGTGGTGTTCAGCTTTGACGGCGACGCCGCCGGCCGCCGCGCCGCCGCCCGTGCGCTGGAAGCAGCGCTGCCGCATGCCAGCGATCTGCGCAGCATCCGCTTCCTGTTTCTGCCAGCCGAGCACGACCCCGATTCCTACATCCGCGAGTTGGGCCCCGAAGCCTTTGAGCGCGCGCTGGGCCAGGCGGTGCCGCTGTCCACGCAACTGATCGCCCATGCCGGCAGCGATTGCGACCTGGCCCAAGCCGAGGGCCGATCCCGCATGCTGACCCAGGCCGGCCCGCTGGTCGAGCTGCTGCCCGAGGGCTTGCTGCGTGCACAGCTTGTGCAGGAACTGGCCAAGCTGGGCGGCATCGCGGCCGACGTACTGCAATCGCACTGGGCCCGCCGCGCCCAAAGCCGCGCCCGCAGCCTACCGGGCGCTGCTGCTGATGACCGCAGCCCGGACGACAACGCGCCAGGAACAGGCCCGCGTCGCCCACGCTGGCACCCGATGGCCGGGCGCCGCGTGCCGCCGCAGGCCGCAACCTTGCTGGACCGCACCGCCTGGCTGCTGGCCCGCCATGCCGGGGTGTGGCTGGAGCTGGCGGGCGAAGCGCAAGAGTTGCTGATCAACCAGCCCGCCCCCTACAGCGATTTTTTTGTCGCGCTGGAGCGGGTGCTGCACGAGCATGGCGCGGTCACGATGGGCGCGCTGCTGGCCGAGCTGCGCCAAAACCCGGACCCGGCCGGCGACACCGATGACAGCGGCCCCAACAGCCTGGTGGCGCTGCTGGACCGGCTGGCCGCCTTCCACGAAGTGGATGACGACGACGCGCCGGCCGAGCTGGTCGAAGCCGTGCTGCGCCGGCTGCGCCAGCGTGCGGTGGCCGACGAGTTGCAGTGGCTGATCGAATCGGGCGAGCTGTCCGAGGCCGCCACCGCCCGCCGCAACGAGCTGTTTGCACTCACCGCCGAGCTTAAAAACGCCCCGAAGCCGCAGCGCCACTGAGTGTTGCGCAAGCCTTGCATCCCGCCCGTGCCGGTGAAAAGGTATAATGCCGGATTGGTTGAGGCGGCTAGCTTGATCCGAATAACGCAAAAGCAGCGTGATAGCAAAGCCGTGGTAATAAAGCGTGATGAAAGCGTGATGGCAAGACGCCACATCAGCACCTCCGGACCCCGGCCACCCCTGACACGGGTTCGCACAGCGATCAGGCCAATCCCCTCCGCAAGGGCTGTTTTGCCGCAACGTGCACGCCAACTTGCCTGACCAAGCCTGGTTTGCCCGCAAACCGCCCCACCGGGCCAGCGGGATTTCGCCGCGCACCTGTGCTCGGCGTTTTTGCGTCTGCGCCGGCACTGTTGGCGTCGCCACAAAAGCCAGCTTGGCATCAACCGTCCGATCATCCGCGCAAGGATCTGCATGACCGCCAAGAAGACCGACGCCACCACGCTTGCCGACAAGCCCGCAGGTGCCACAACGCTTGTCAAAACCACCGAGATCATGGCCAAACCCTTGGCTGCCGTGGCCAAGGCAACGGCCGAAGCGGTGGCCCTGCCCGCCAAGACCAAGACCAGCGCCGATACCAAGCCTGCTGCCAAAGTGGCGCTGCCGCAGGCCGTTGCCAAGCCCGGCGCCCAGCCCGGCAAGCCCGTCAAAACCGACAAACCGGTGGCGGTCAAGCCTGAAAAAGCCAGCGACAAACCGGTGGCCAAGGCCGGCAAGGCCAAGCCCGACGTCAAGAAGACCGACGATGTGGACCTGATCGACATCGAGGCCGAGTTTGGCGGCGAGCCCGAGGCCGAGGTGGTGGTTGAAGAAGGCGCGGTGGAGGTGGAAGCCAAGGCCAAGCCGCTGCGCATGAAGGTGTCGCGC
The DNA here is from genome assembly GCA_031411635.1 of Betaproteobacteria bacterium. GTDB lineage: Bacteria > Pseudomonadota > Gammaproteobacteria > Burkholderiales > Burkholderiaceae_C > Pseudaquabacterium. The sequence continues at coordinate 7,625 of JANOBL010000325.1, read as the reverse complement.
GCCAAGGAGCGTGCGCTGATGCGCGAGTTTGGCCTGGACGAAACCACGCTGACCGAAGAAGATGTCGCCAAGCGCCGTCTGGAGCTGAAAACGCTCATCAAGATGGGCAAGACCCGCGGCTTTTTGACGCACCAGGAGATCAACGACCACCTGCCCGAAAAGCTGGTGGACCACGACATCCTCGAGGCCATCGTCTCGATGCTCAACGACATGGGCATCGCGGTGTATGAGCAGGCGCCCGACGCCGCCACCCTGCTGATCGCCGGTGGCACCACCACCACCGCCACCGAAGAAGAAGCCGAAGAAGCCGCCGAGGCCGCCTTGTCCACCGTGGACAGTGAGTTTGGCCGCACGACCGACCCGGTGCGCATGTACATGCGCGAGATGGGCTCGGTGGAGTTGCTGACGCGCGAGGGCGAGATCGAGATCGCCAAGCGCATCGAGGGCGGCTTGCAGACGATGATGCAGGCGATCTCGGCGTCGCCGAAGACGATTGCCGAGATCTTGTCGATGGCCGACCGCATAGGGGCCAGCACGATGCAGATCTCCGAGGCGGTGGACGGTTTTGTCTCCACCAACGAGGCCGACGACTACGTGGCCGAGGAAGACTTCGACGAGTTCGACGAAGAAGACGACGACGACGGCCAGGGCGGCAGCAAGGCGCTGACCAAGAAGCTGGAAGAGCTGAAGAACCAGGCGCTGGAACGCTTTGCCACGGTGCGCACGCACTTTGAGAAGATGCGCAAGGCCTACGAGAAAGACGGTTACAACTCGGCTTCGTATGCCAAGTGCCAACAGCAGCTCACCGATGATTTGATGACCATCCGCTTCACGGTCAAGACCATCGAGCGGCTGTGCCATGTGCTGCGCTCGCAGGTGGACGATGTGCGGCGCTTCGAGCGCGAGATCCGCAAGATCGTCGTCGACCGTTGCGGCATGTCGCAAGACCACTTCGTCAAGACCTTCCCGCCCAACATCCTGAACCTGCATTGGGCCGAAAAAGAGATCGCCGCCAACAAGCCCTACAGCGCGATCATGGGCCGCAACCTGCCTGCCATCCAGGAACTGCAGCAAAAGCTGATCGACCTGCAAAACCACGCCGTGGTGCCGCTGGACGACCTGAAAGAGATCAACCGCCGGATGAACGCCGGCGAAAAATCCAGCCGCGATGCCAAGAAGGAAATGATCGAGGCCAACCTGCGGCTGGTGATCTCGATTGCCAAGAAGTACACCAACCGCGGCCTGCAGTTTCTGGACCTGATCCAGGAGGGCAACATCGGCCTGATGAAGGCGGTGGACAAGTTTGAATACCGGCGTGGCTACAAGTTTTCCACCTACGCCACCTGGTGGATCAGGCAAGCCATCACCCGCTCGATCGCCGACCAGGCACGCACGATCCGCATCCCGGTGCACATGATCGAGACCATCAACAAGATGAACCGCATCTCGCGCCAGCACTTGCAAGAGTTTGGCTTTGAGCCCGATGCGCCCACCTTGGCCGAGAAGATGGAGATCCCCGAGGACAAGATCCGCAAGATCATGAAGATCGCCAAAGAGCCGATCTCGATGGAAACGCCGATCGGTGACGACGACGACAGCCACCTGGGTGACTTCATCGAAGACACCAACAACACCGCACCAATTGAGGCGGCGATGCAGGCCGGCTTGCGTGATGTGGTGAAGGACATCCTGGACTCACTGACGCCGCGTGAAGCCAAGGTGTTGCGCATGCGCTTTGGCATCGAGATGAGCACCGACCACACGCTGGAAGAAGTGGGCAAGCAGTTTGATGTCACGCGCGAGCGCATCCGCCAGATCGAGGCCAAGGCGATCCGCAAGCTCAAGCACCCCAGCCGCTCGGACAAGCTCAGGACCTATTTGGACAACATGTGAGCGGATGAACGATGCCGGCTAAACTGCAACGATGACGCGCATTGCCGAGCGCACTGTTTTGTTTGCCGACCTGAGGGGCAGCACGTCCCTCTACGAAACCCTGGGCAACGCCGAGGCCACCTCGGTGGTCACGCACACCGTCACGGCCTTGGCGCGTGCCGTGCCGGCTTGTGGTGGTGAACTGATCAAGACCCTGGGCGACGGCCTGATGGCGGTGTTCCACACCTCGGCCGAGGGCATGCAATCGGCCCACCAGATGCACGAGGCGCTGGAGCAGCTTGTCAGCCGCGGCCGCGAGCATGGCGCCTCAGCCGGTCTGCGTGGCCTGCGCCTGCAGGTGGCGTTGGCGCGCGGCGAGGTGGTGGAGATGGGCGGCGATTGTTTTGGTGATGCGGTCAACGTGGCCGCTCGCCTGATCGACCATGCGAGCGACAACGAGACACTGATCACGGCGGAAGTGCTGGTCGGTTTGTCGGACGATCTGAGGCCGCGGTTCCGCTCACTGGACTGGCTGCAACTGCGCGGCCGGGCCGAGCCAGTGCAGGTGCATGTCACTGGCGGCCGGCGTGGGCCCGACCCGGCACCCACGCAGTTTGGCGGCGTGTCCACCACCGTGGAGCCCGAGGCGGTGAGGCTGGTCTGGCTGGATGTCAACGAGGTGTTTGACGGTGGCCACATGCCGGTGGTGCTGGGCCGCAGCCCACAGGCGCAGTTTCGGGTCGATGACAGCCGGGTCTCGCGCGCCCATGCCCGGCTGGATTGGCATGGCGGCGCGTTCCAGCTCACCGACTTGAGCTACAACGGCAGCTATGTGCGCTTTGGCGATGCCGACGAAGTGGTCAGCCTGCGCCGCGGCCACTGCACCTTGCACGGCGCGGGCTGGATCGGCCTGGGAGGCTCACCCACCGATCCAACCGCGCCCAGCGTGCGCTTCGAGCTGCTGTCGTTCACCGACACGGTGCCGCACCGGGCTTGATCCCAGGCCTGATCCCGAGCTGGCGTGGCCGGCCCGGATCGTTTTGTGCATCACCGACAATCGCGGTCGATGAGCTTCGCCCCCGAACCCCCGTATGTCCATGGCAGCGCCGAGCGCTGCGCCATCCTGCTGGTCAACCTGGGCACACCCGATGCCCCCACTGCCGCTGCGCTGCGCCGTTACCTGGCCCAGTTCTTGTGGGATCCGCGGGTGGTGGAGATCCCCCGGCCGCTGTGGTGGTTGATCCTGAACGGCGTGATCCTGCGCACCCGGCCGGCCAAATCGGCCGCCAAATACGCGTCGATCTGGACCGAGGCCGGCTCGCCGCTGCTGACCTGGACCGCCCGCCAGGCCGAGTGCCTGCAAGCCGAGTTGCAGCGGCGTGGCCATGCGGTGACCGTGCGCCACGCGATGCGCTATGGCGAGCCAGCGATAGCCAGCACGCTGGATACGCTGAAAGCCGAAGGCGCCACCCGGGTGCTGGTGCTGCCGCTGTACCCGCATTACGCCGCCGCCACCACCGCCAGCACGATAGACGCGGTGGCAAGCTGGGCCCAGCGCACCCGACGGGTGCCCGAGCTGCGCTTCATCAACCGCTACCACGACGATCCCGGCTTCATCGCCGCGCTGGCCAGCAGCGTGCGCAGGCACTGGGCGCAGCACGGCAAAGGCCAGAAACTGGTGATGAGTTTCCACGGTGTGCCAGCGCGCAGCCTGGCGCTGGGCGACCCCTACCACTGCGAATGCCACAAAACCGCGCGCCTGCTGGCGGAGGCGCTGGGGCTGGGCCAGCTTGATTACCTGGTCACCTTCCAAAGCCGGCTGGGCCGCGCCAAATGGCTGGAGCCCTACACCGAGCCCAGCGTGCAGAAACTGGCCGCAGAAGGGCAACGCCACATCGACGCCATCTGCCCCGGTTTTGCCGCCGACAACCTGGAGACTTTGGAAGAAATCGCGATGGAGGCGCGGGATGCGTTTTTGGGCGCGGGTGGTGAGATCTTCAACTTTGTGCCCTGCCTGAACGACGCGCCCGACTGGATCAGCGCGCTGGGCAATCTGGCCGAAAACCACCTGCAGGGCTGGCCCACCCGCGCACCGGTGGACGCTGCGGCACTGCAGGCCCAGCGCCAGCGGGCGCTGGCGCTGGGCGCAGCCGATTAAGCGCCGCGTGCCGGCAAGCGCCTGCGCCGCAGCACCCCACCCACCACCACCAGGCCAGCCGCCAGCATCAGCCCGGTGCCCGGCTCGGGCACCGGCACGGCGGTGAAATCCGCACCGTTGGCGGCGCTGAAGTTGAACTGGCTGATCGCATAGCCATCGGCCTGGGCGCTGAACGTGGCGCTGCTGAAAGCGGCAGGCGCCAAATCCGCCGTGCCACCACCCGCCACTTGCACCCGGAAGAAGGTATCCACGTCGAACAACTGCTGGGCCTTGAAATCATTCGGATTGGTATCGCCCAGGAAGCGAAACTCCACCGCCAGGTGCGACAAATCCACCACATGGTCACTGCCAAAGATCAACTTGTCGGTGACAAAACCACCCGCGCCGTCGCTTTCCACCTCCAGCACCAGCTTGCTGCCCGCCGCGGCGGTGAAATCACCGTCGATCGTGAACACACCCGGCGAGTTGCCCGGGTTGAAGGTGCCATGGTTGATGACATTGCCGACAATGCTGCCGGTGCCGCCCAGGTAGCCGGCGCTGCCGATCTCCACCGTCTGCGCGGTCAGCACACTGCCGCTGTTGACGATCAAGCTGGCTACACCGCCATTGACTGTGGTGCTGCCGTCGCTGTTGCGCAGCCGCCCGACACCAACATACTGCGCCGCCAGCGTCGAGTTGCCGGCCATCAGCAAGCCGCCGACGCTGCCCGCGTTGCGGCCGAGAATCACCGCGCCGGTGGCCCCCACGTCGATGCTGCTGGCCGACATCGACAACTGGCCCACACCCTCGCGCCCGACGGTGATGCCACCCAAACCCGCCGGCGATGCCACCTCGATGCGTGAGCCCGAGGCCAGCGTGACGATGCCCTGGCCCCCCGGAAAGATGTTGGACCCGCCGATGGACATGCCTGCGCTGACATTGCCAGCGGCGTTGTCAATCCGCAGCAGCGCGTTGTTGGCCATCGTCAACACCCCGGTGCCGCCACCGGCGCCCACCGAAATCCCCGCACCGGACAAATTGTTGCCGGTGTGCTGGCCGGACAGCAACACCGATCCGCCGTTGACCGCCAGCGTGCCCACGCCCCCCGAACGCCCGACCGCGATGACGGTGCCGCGCAGCACCGCCTGGTCGGCGACGGTCAGGCTGCCGATGGCGCCCGCGCCCTGGCCCACCGCAAAAAAGGCGTCGCTGCCGCTCAGGGCTATCTCCGAGCCCAGGCCCGACAGCAGGGCCACGCCGGTGCCGCCCGAGGCGCCATCACCCGCTCCACCGATGCGAATCACCGTGCTGCGCGAAGCCGCCACGGTGGAAACCGCATCGCCTTGCAGCAGCAACTTGCCACCACCGGTGATGTTGAGCGCACCGGTGCCGAAGCGGCCGATGTTCACGGTCGGGTTGATCGCTTCAGCGACGCCGCCACCGGCCAGCACCGACGCCGCCGACAACTGCACCACCGCATTGCTGCCGCTGATGTTGAGCACGCCGGTGCCCACCGTGGTTTCGGCGTTTGAGCGTGTGCCGACGTTCAAACTGGGCCCGTTGCTGCGTGCAGCGGTGGCCGTGATCTCGATGCGCCCGCCGTTGCTGACCGTGACGCTGCCGTTGGCGCCAGCCGCGCGCCCGATGTCCAGGCTGGCCACGCTGGCCGTGCCGGCATTGGTGGCGGCGTTGGTGGTGCCTGTCAGCGCCAGCAGCGAGCCGGCGCCATCCACCAACAACGACCCGGTGCCGCCGTCGCGGCCGATGGATGCGTAGTACAAGCCCAGGACCGCGCCACCGTCCTTGACAACCATCGAAGATTGCGCGCCGGCGCTGCGCGCCACCTGCAGCACGCCCGATTCGCCGTTGAACTGCATCTTCGAGCCCACGCCGCTGACATTGATGCGGGCGCTGCCACCGTTGAGGCCGGCGTTGATGCCGCTGAAGGCGCTGGCATTGCCGTTGAACACCATCTCGCCGCCGGCCACGACGTCCAGGAACGACTGGTTGTTGGCGCTGGTGGACAGGCTGAAAAACGGGCCACGATTGGCGGCGATGGTGTTGCTGCCCGCACCCAGCGTCCAGCGCGCGCCGGCCCCGCTGACCAGGATGCGCGCACTGCTGGATTCACCCGGCCGGTTGTTGTTGCCGGCACCCGAGCCACCGCCGGCGCTGAAAAACTGGCCGCCGTCCAGAATCGACAAGCGGGTGGCCGTGTGGCCGCCCTCGGTGCCCCAGCCGTTGGCGGTGTTCACGCTGCCGGCGGACATCGTGAAGCTGTCGCGCAGCCGCACTTCCGAGCCGGCATCGCGGATCACCAGTTCCGACGTGGTGCCGGCAAACGAGCCCATGCTGCCGCCGCAGCCGCCGTTGCAATTGGCGTCATTGCCATCGGCCAGCAGCTTGGCGCCGTTGGAGACCATCAACTCGGCCGTGCCCCAATGGCCCACCGACAGCCGGTTGCCGTTGTGGTCCAGCGTCAGGCTGGTGCCGGCGCCGTCGATCAACGCCTGGCCGTCGGCCTGGTTCCAGCCCAGCATCAAGGCCCCGAAAATCGGCGTGGAGCCGGCGCTCACCTGCAAGCTGCCGGGCGTGCCCAGGCCATTGCCAACCCACTGCAGGTCATGGCCAGACACCGAGCCAGGTTGCGTGAAGCCGCTGCCCGTGAAGACCACCAGCGCCTGCGAAACGACGGGGGTGGTCAAAAGGGCCACCACCGCAGTGGTAACGGCCAAACGCCGGGGGACGGTGCATCGAACGGCTGGCATCGCAAAAACTCCTCATTGTGGTGAAGAATTCACGATGGCATAGCGCAGAGGCAGTGGCAACAACACTTCTGACGAAAACCGGCAAAAACGCCGGCCCACCCCCTAGCCAAGGGGTCACCGAGGGGTCACCAAGGGGTCGCCAACGGGTGCGGAGTCAGCCCACCGCGCGCCGCCGCTGTATCCAAGCCACCACCCGCGGCAACACCAGCACCGACAGCACCACCAGCAGCAAGAACAGCGATACCGGCCGCTCGACAAACACGCCCCATTTGCCCTCGCCAATCGACAGCGCGTTGCGCATCTGCGCCTCGGCCAAGGGCCCCAGGATCATGCCCACCACCACCGGCGCAGTGGGGAAGCTGAAGCGCCGCATCAACACCCCCAGCAAGCCGATGCCGTACAGCAGCACCAGATCAAACGCCGATTGGCGCATGCCGTACACACCCACCGTGGCAAAGATCAGGATGCCGGCGTACAGCGGCGGCTTCGGGATCTTCAGCAGCTTGACCCACAGCCCCACCAGCGGCAGGTTCAGGATCAGCAGCATCACGTTGCCGATGTACATCGACGCGATCAGCGCCCACACCAGGCCGGCGTTTTTCTCGAACAACTGCGGCCCGGGCTGGATGCCGTAGTTCTGGAACGCGCCCAGCAGGATGGCGGTGGTGTTGCTGGTGGGGATGCCAAGTGTGAGCAGCGGGATCAAGGTGGCGGTGATGGCCGCGTTGTTGGCGGCTTCAGGCCCGGCCACGCCCTCGATGGCGCCGGTGGTGCCGAACTCCTCGGGGTGCTTGCTCAGCTTCTTCTCGGTGGCATAGCTGATGAAGGTGGGGATCTCGCTGCCGCCG
>JANOBL010000324.1:0-2179 GCA_031411635.1 Betaproteobacteria bacterium | reverse complement strand
CCTGCGTGAGGCGGTGAGCAACATCATCAAGCACAGCGGCGCGTCGCAATGCTCGGTGCGCTGCACCATCGCCCATGGCGACTTTCAGCTCATCATCCAGGACAACGGCAAGGGCATCCCATCCGAGCTGGACGGCCGGCTGGACAAAGGCCACGGCATGGCCAGCATGAAAGGCCGCGCCAAACAGCTTCAAGGCCAGTGCCTGGTGGAATCAGGCCCAGGCTACGGAACCGTGATACGCCTCACGTTGCCGCTGGAACGCCACACCACGGCGGGCTGAGCCACTGCTAGTATCGATTGGCGCGCCGTCTTGGCGCCTGTATGGACCGCTGCTGATGAACAATATCCTGCTGCTCGAAGACCTGCCCGAGATCCGCGCCTGGCTCAAAAGCCTGGTGATGCAGGTGTTTCCGCATGCCCGCATCACCGAATGCTCACGGGTGCAGGACGCCCTGCACCAGGTGCAGGTGCTGCGCTTCGACCTGGCCTTGCTGGACCTGGGCCTGCCCGATGGCAGTGGCACCGATGTGGTGGCCAAGCTGCGCGATGTGCAGTCCGATGCGCTGTCGGTGGTGGTGACGATTCATGACGACGACGAGCACTTGTTTCCGGCACTGCAGGCCGGTGCCTACGGCTACATCCTGAAAGAACAATCGCGCGAACTGATCACCGAGCAATTGCAGCGCATTGCGCAAGGCGAGCCGCCGCTGTCACCGTCGATTGCGCGCAAGGTGATCAAGTACTTTGCCAGCATGGCCAAGCCGCAGGCCAATGCGATGCCCGAGGTGTCGCTGACCGACCGCGAGAGCGAGGTGCTGCTGCGGGTGGCCAAAGGCTTCACCTTGCCGGAGATCGGTGTGCAGCTCGGCCTGAGCCGGCACACGATTGCCGATTACGTGAAGCAGATCTACCGCAAGCTCAATGTCAGCTCGCGCGCCGAAGCGGCGCTGGAGGCGCAGCGGCTGGGCTTGTTCCGCCGCTGAGCGGTGCGTATCCGGACGATACTGGGCGGCACCAGCCCGGAACGGCTGCGCGACGCGGCCCAGTGCCGGCGCTGCGAGCTCAGCCGCGTCGAGTGGTACGCGGTCTACCGGGCAGCAGGCCGCAACTTGCCCTGACCCGCCGCCGCTTCGCAGCCGAGCCGGCCGCATGCTCGCCTGTCCGCCTCTACGGCGTGCCGGCAGCTAGCGCCAAGCTGCGCGCGTTGGTCGTGCCCCAAGGGGCCGAGCCGCCCACGCCGGCTGCGGCATGAATGAGGGCGTGTGCAAGTGCACCTCGACGGTGTAGAGGCCAGGCATCGGCTGCAAGTGGCAGATACGCAGGCGCAACGCCTGGTGTCATGTGCCAGGCGGCCACAATCACCGGCGACACCCACCCGGACAGCCCAGTCAATCGACAACGTCGCCAAGCCATGCCCTCATCCAAGTTCACCTACGACCTGCCTTCCGGCGCACCCAGCCCCGTCGTCAGAGAAGAGCAGGTGGAATACGGCTTCATCGGCAAACTTCAAAACCTCAAATACGAATACCGCGCCGACATCCGAGACCGTGCCGCGCTGGAACGCAACTTCCGCGAGAAGTTCGAGGCCCTGAACCGCGTTCACCTCACCGATGGCGAGTTCGCCCGCCTGCTGGACGAAGTTGTCACCGCCGATGTCTTCGCCGCCGCCCGCACCCTGCGCAACCGCAATGCCTTCACCCGCGAAGACGGCACGCCGCTGAACTACACCCTGGTCAACATCAAGGACTGGTGCAAGAACACCTTCGAGCTTGTCAACCAAATCCGCATCAACACGGACAACAGCCACCACCGCTACGACGTGCTCATCCTCATCAACGGTGTGCCTTGCGTACAGATCGAGTTGAAGACCTTGGGGCTGAGCCCGCGCCGCGCCATGGAACAGATCGTTGACTACAAGAACGACCCCGGCAACGGCTACAGCAAGACGCTGCTGTGCTTCCTGCAACTGTTTATCGTCAGCAACCGCACGGACACCTGGTACTTCGCCAACAACAACGCCCGGCACTTCGCCTTCAATGCCGACGAGCGCTTCTTGCCCATCTACCAGTACGCCGACGAGGCGAACAAGAAGATCACCCATCTCGACAGCTTTGCCGAGACCTTCCTGGCCAAGTGCACGCTGGGCGAAGCCATCAGCCGCTATATGGTGCTGGTGGCC
>JANOBL010000323.1:0-1508 GCA_031411635.1 Betaproteobacteria bacterium | reverse complement strand
CGATCTAGCTCGACCAACGCCAAGCCTGGCAAGCTTGCGAAGTCGTTGGCATTCAATGTCAACAGAGTGTGGCCGTGTTCAATGGCTTGGGCGGCGATCCACAAATCGTTGTAACGGGGCCGGGGCGATCGGCCAGCCAATTTGACAGCCGCAGCCAGCACGCCAAAGGCAGCGGCAGTTTGCGGCGTGACCTGCAGGGTTGGGCGGCGTTCCACTTGGCGGAGCCAGGCGGCGCGCAAGGCCCTGGCAACTGGGTCAGTGCAAGCGTGCACGCCGAAGGCCAACTCACCCAGAGAAATGACTGAGGTGTAAACGGGCAGGCTGCCCGCAACTCTAAGCACTTCAGCCTGGTTGACTTGGCCAGAGGCAAGCCCGACCCAGATGCAACTGTCAAAGATCATCCCCACGGGTTGAGTACCGCCTCGTCAAAGCCGTCCCGGCTGTCCCTCAGCCACGCCGTGGCCTGCTCGACTGTGAGCGTGGCCGCCGGCAAAGCCGACAAGGCTTGGACGCCCGTCATGGTGGGTTCGGCCGGCCTGATCGTCGCTATCAAGGCATGGTTGCGCTCAACGGCGATGCTCTCCCCGCCGTTGGCCACTCTGTCCAGAATCTCGCGGGTGTTTCGGGCCAGATCGGTTGCGCTGATGGTTTGCATGGCGGTTGGGATACTTCGGCATTTATTGCGTATGAATGCGTATTATACGCAAAAAGAGGGTGGGGCAGGGCTCGCCTCAAGCTATGCCTCGTAGCGCCCGCCGCCCGCTTTCCTCGCAATTCTGTCTCGGGATGGCAGAATTGCAATGATGTTCAGGCGTCACCTCGAATCCGAAGTCATCCAGGCCTTGGGCCGGCAACCTGCGGTGGCTTTGTTGGGCCCGCGGCAGGTGGGCAAGACCACTCTGGCCCTGGCCGTGGGTGAAGCGCTGCGCAGCGAGCGGGCACCGCTTTACCTTGACCTGGAATCTGAGGCCGACCGCGCAAAGCTGGCCCAGCCTGAGCTCTATCTGGCCGACCATGCCGATGAGCTGGTGATCCTGGATGAAATCCACCGCGCGCCAGGCTTGTTTCCGGTGCTGCGGGGCTTGGTGGACAAAGGGCGGCGTGGCGGTCGGCGGGCCGGGATGTACCTGTTGCTGGGCTCGGCCTCGATGAACTTGCTGGCCCAGGCGGGTGAATCCCTGGCCGGGCGTCTTGCGTATCTTGAACTGGCGCCCCTGACGCTGGCCGAAGCCACGGGCGTCGCTGCGGACACACTTTGGCTGCGCGGAGGTTTTCCTGAAAGCCTGCTGGCCGCCAGTGGTGCTGACAGCCTGGCTTGGCGCCGCGATTTCATCCGCAGCTATGTTGAGCGGGAAGCGCTGCAATTCCGTCTTCGCCTGAGCCCCGAGCTGTTGCGCCGGCTGTGGACCATGCTGGCGTACCAGCAGGGTGGGCTGCTGAACAGTGCCGCGCTCAGCCGCAGTTTGGGCGTGGATGTGAAGGTGGTGAATGGCTTGATAGAACTGCTG
>JANOBL010000322.1:0-2398 GCA_031411635.1 Betaproteobacteria bacterium | reverse complement strand
AACGCTCGCCGGGCTGAGCCCGGACACAAACAGTCCAAACGGACTGTTTGTGCCTGGCGAAGGACCGAGCCTCTGGCTCGGGCCACCGGCCCGCCTGCGCTTTGCGCCTAGATCGAACGCCTTCTGGGGTCTCACGCGGGTGCATTGGATTCCTTCTCAAGCTCTCACTCGTTCGTCGTTGACCATTGGAAGCTCGATGGTGAATGTTGCCCCGCCTTCGTCGCGATTGGCGGCCTTGAGCGTGCCACCGACATCGCGCACAAGCTGGGCCGATATGACAAGCCCGAGACCCAGCCCGGCACCAGCCGGTTTGCTCGACACGAAGGGCTCGAACAGGCGCGGCAAGATGTCGGCGCGGATGCCCGGGCCGGTGTCGGCGACGGTGAGAATGATCCTGCCGTCGGTGGCGCGGGCGCGCACGCACACCCTACGCTGCGGTGCGCCTTGCACGGCGTCGATCGCATTGCGCATCAGATTGATCAGCACGCTAGCCATCGCGGCCTCATCGGCCAGGACGCTCAGCCCGGGCGGTTGAACGTCGGCAACAAAGTCGATCTCGTGAGCCTTGAGTTCCGTGCCGACGACGGCATGCGCATCGGCGATGCTGCGCGCCAACGACACGGCGGCCAGCGGCGCATTGCTCTTGTGCGCAAAGGTCTTCAGCTGCGAGGTGAGCCGCGCCAGTCGGTCCACCATGCCGCCAATGCGGTGCAGGTTGTCGCGCACTTCGTCTGGACGCTGCTTGTCGAGCAGTATTCCCGCACTTTGGGACAGGGTGCGCAATGCCGTCAGGGGCTGATTCAACTCGTGCACCATGCCGGCCGACATCTGGCCCAGTGCGGCCAGCTTGCCGGCATGCACCAGGTCGCTCTGCGCGGCGCGCAACTGGGCCGTGCGCGCGACCACCGTCGATTCCAGGTTATCGTGCGCCGCCTGCAACGCCGCCTGGCTGGCCAGTTTGAGGCGCACCGCGTGCTGGCGCTGCCAGAGCGTGACCACCAGCAGCACGGCCACCGCCATCGCCAGGCTGGCGGTGATCGCCACGTAGCGTGCCACCGCTTGTGCCGGGGCCAGATCGTCCAGCGCGATAAGCCGCCAGGGCGTCTGCTTGAGCAGACGCGCCGATGCGAGGTGGGGCTGCCCCTTGAGCGTGACGCGCTGGACATCGGTGGCCAGGGTTTCCTGCACCGCCCAGTCCAGCGGCTGCAGGGTGGCGTCGCCGTAAGGTCGAAAGCGTTCCACGTCGTCCCGCTGGGCCGCCTGCAGCGGGGCCAGCGGGCGGAACTTCAACTCGTCGCGGGTCGACAGGATCACCACCCCGCGCTCGTCGAGCAACATCATGTCGCCGGGGAGTTTTCGCCAGTTCCGCTCGGCTTCCTCGATGTTGACCTTGACCGCTGCCACGCCCCGCAGGCGGTCGCCGCGGCGCAGCGCGTACGACAGGTAGTAGCCGGGTTTGCGGCTGGTGATGCCCACGCCGTAGAAGCGGCCACGTCCAAGCCGGATGGCGTCCACGACATACGGCCGGAACGAAAGATCCTGTCCAATCGTGGTGTCGGGCTGCTGCCAGTCTGATGCGGCCAGCGAGCTGCCGGCGGGGTCGAGCACATACAGCATTTCCGCGCCGACCGATGCATTGACGCCGTTCAGATAGCGGTTGACGGTGTCGCGCAGCGGGGCGTCGGCCGGGGCGTCCAGCAGCGCTGGCACCACGGGTGTCATCTCCAGCAGCGCAGGCAGGTAGTCGAAACGCGACAGATCGGCCTCGAGCCCGGTGGTCAGCATGTCGAGCCGGTGCTCGGCCGCGTCGCGCAGCCGCGCCAGGCCGGTCTGCAGCGCCACCTGGTGGCCCGCGTAGGCGGCGGCCAGCACGAGACCGATTGCGACTGTCCAGCGCGGCAGCCCGCGCCAGCGCCGTCGGGCTGGTTCGGGAGCTTCCGGCAAGCTCTGCGGCGCCATCGATTCCATCCCATGGGTATGACACAACGGCGGCGCGAGCGCATCAGTGGGAGCACGGTATCGTTGACCCAGGCCAACATACATGGCCCGGGAAATTGTCCCTCCGCGGCCGCCCAGATGCCAAGCTTGGTGGTGTCAATGCGCATCTACCGTCGCGGGTGGTTCAAACATGTGCTCGGACATGACAACCGGATTGCTGACATCGCCGCTATCAACAGCCTGCTTACGGGCGCGACGTTCTTCGCATCGACCTCACTGCTGATCCTTGGTGCTCCAATCAACTGCTGCATCTGCCCCGCGAGGTTCTGGAGAGACTGCGTCGTTCGTGAGCGCAGTCGGAGGCAAAACCGCCTGGGAGGCGAGCGCGACAATGGATCGTCAAGTTGCGCCGTCGTCGCAAAATCGGTGCATGGCAGACCGCGATGGTCAGTCGGCCGAA
>JANOBL010000321.1:0-8135 GCA_031411635.1 Betaproteobacteria bacterium | reverse complement strand
ACAATCACCGCCACCACAAAGGCCCCGTAATCCGCCACGCCGAACATGTTTGCTCCTGGTTTGAACAGCCGTCGATGATGCCAGCACTGCACGGCCATCCGCTGGAAGACGAGATCGAGTTCAGCGCGATCCGGGCCCAGGGCGCGGGTGGGCAGAATGTGAACAAGGTCAGCAATGCGGTGCACCTGCGCTACGACATCGCCGCGTCCAGCCTGCCCGACGCGCTGAAGGCCCGGCTGCTGCACTGGCCAGACCAGCGCATCAGCAGCGACGGCGTGGTGGTGATCAAGGCGCAAGACCACCGCAGCCTGGAACGCAACCGGCAGGACGCGGTTGAGCGCCTGCGTGCGCTGATCGAGTTAGCCGCCCATGTGCCCAAGGCGCGGCGCGCCACCAAGCCCACCCGCGGCTCGCAGCAGCGGCGGGTGGACGGCAAGGTGCAGCGCGGGTTGACCAAGGCCTTGCGCGGCAAGGTGGGGGGGCGTGGCGCGGATTGACGGCCTGCACCGCAGGTTCTTACGCTCGTTGCCGCAGCAGCCATCAACCCGGACCAGCCGATTTGGAGGTATTGAACATGATCGCCACCAGCTTCAAGCGTTTGGCACTGGGTTGCGCACTCTCTGCGGGCTTGATGGCCAGCGCCAGCGCCAACAGTTACACCGCCCAGCCGCTGGCAAATCTCGGCGGGGCCCAAGCGCTGGCGATCGACATCAACAACAGCGGGCAGGTGGCAGGCCAGGCCACAAAACCGGCGGGGAACTGGAATGGCTTCATCACCGGCCAAAACGGTGCCGGCATCACCAGCCTGGGTGCCTTGGGCAACTTGAAAAGCTGGGCCGAGGCGATCAATGACGCCGGCCAGGTGGTTGGCGGCTACGACGTCGAGAACGCCTTCGGCAACCCACGCGCTTTCATCACCGGCGCCAACGGCAGCGCGATTCGGTCTCTGGGCAACCTGGGCGGAAACGGCAGCGACGGTTACAGCTACGGCCAGGGCATCAACCAGGCCGGTCAAACGGCCGGCTATTCACAGACCGGCGACCACACCACGCTGCGGCACGCTTTTGCCACCGGGCCCAACGGGGCCGGCATGCGGGATCTGGGCACGCTGGGCGGGTCCACCAGCGCGGCCAACGGCATCAACAGCAGCGGTGCCGTGGTTGGCGACTCGGCGCTTGCCGGCAACACGGTTTCCCATGCCTTCATCGTTCTTGCCGGCGCCTCGGGCATGACCGATCTGGGAACCCTGGGCGGGCCGTACCTGTTCAGCAGCGCCGGCGACATCAACGATGCGGGCCAGGTGGCCGGCACGTGCTCGGTGAACTTGTTCAATCCGTCGCTGCAGCCGACGGGCGTTGTGGCGCACGCCTTCATCACCGGCGCACTGGGGGCGGGCATGCGCGATATCGGAACGCTGGGCGGTGCTTTCAGCGCGGCCTTCGATTTGAACAACGCCGGGCAGGTGGTTGGTTATTCCACACTGCCAGACGGCAGCACCGTGCACGCGTTTGTCACCGGCGCCAACGGTTTGGGCCTGGTCGATTTGAACGAGGTGGCCGACCTGCCCACTGGCGTGACCTTGGTTGGTGCGACGGCCATCAACAACCTGGGCCAGATCGTGGCCTTTGGCAGCGATGGTTTTTCGTACCTGCTGTCGCCAGTGCCCGAACCCGGTGCGCTGCATTTGTTGCTGATGGGCCTGCTCTTCACGGCCGGTGTCAGGTTGAAATCACACCCGCTGCACCCCCAGCCTTGAACGGAGAAGCCATGGCCAAGCCCTTTCCCACCGATGAACCCTTTTTGTCCGGCTACTACGCGCCGCTGCAGATGGAGTGCGACGCGGCCAACCTGCCGATCAGCGGCGAGTTGCCGCGTGCGCTGCACGGCTGGCTGTACCGCAACGGGCCAAATCCACAATTTGCGCCGCGTGGCCCGTACCACTGGTTTGCAGGCGACGGCATGCCGCATGGCTTTCACCTCCAAAACGGCGGGTGGCCTACCGCAACCGATGGGTGCAAACCCCCAAGTGGAAGCTGGAGCATGCCGAGGGCGAGGGTTTGTCGGGCGCGTTTGGCAACCCCCGCTACAGCGATCCACGCATCGTCGAGCTGAACTCCAGCGCCGCCAATACCAACGTGGTGTGGCATGGCGGGCGGCTGCTGGCGCTGGAAGAAGCCCATGCGCCATTTGAGATCGACCCCGACACCTTGGCGTCCACGGGCAGCTTTGATTACGCCGGCAAGCTGGCCGGCCCGATGACCGCGCATCCCAAGATCGACGCGGCCAGCGGCGAGATGCTGTTTTTCGGCTATGCCGCCAAGGGCCGGTTCACGCCCGATGAGATGCTGCATGCGGTGGACAGCGACGGCGTGCTGCGCCGCTCGGAACACGTGTTAGCCCCGTTCCCGAGCATGGTGCATGACTTTGCCGTGACGCGCGACTGGATCGTGCTGCCGATCTTTCCACTCACCGGCTCGATGGACCGGGCCAAAGCCGGTGCTCCGCCGTTTGCCTGGGAGCCCGACAAGGGCACGCATGTGGGGCTGATCCCACGCCACAGCTCGGCCGCCGACGTGCGCTGGATCAGCACCGACCCGTGTTACGTCTTCCACCCGATGAACGCCTACGACACCGCCGACCGCAAGCTGGTGTGCGACATGATGGCGTACCCGGTGGCGCCGCTGTTTCCGCTGCCCGATGGCAGCCGGCCCGGCGGCGAGCCGCCGGTGGCGCGGCTGGTGCGCTGGACCATCGAAGGCCTCTGGGCTTGCAAGCCCAGAGGCGGACGACGTACGTCGTCGGCCTGGGGGCGCTCTCAACCCGCCGTCGCCCGGTAAGGCCGCACCAGCCGCAACCACTTGCGCGCCGGCAGTGCAAAGCGTTCTTCGATCAGCTCGGCGCGTGCGGTCAGCGTCTCGCGGTCCGGCACCACCACATCGCGGCCGGCCACCAGCACCGTATTGCCCTCCTTGGTGGGCGCCAATTGCCACAGTTGATCGGCACCAAACGCCGCCGCCACCCGCGCCGCGCTGCGCGCTAAGCTGGCCTCGCGGCCAAACAGGTTCACCGTCATCAGCCCACCGGGCGCCAGCAGCAGCCGGCAGCCGGCGTAAAACGCCTCGTCGTCCAGCACCGGCGCGGCAGCGTCGTGGTCGTACAGGTCCACACACAGCGCATCGGCCGATTCCGGCACCGCGTGCTGCTGCAGCCAGCGCCCGGCATCGGCCTCCAGCACCCGCAGCCGCTCGTCGTCGGCCGGCAACTGAAACCACAGCCGGCAGGCCTGGACCACGCTCGGGTTGATCTCCACCACCGTGGTGTGCCAGCGCAGCGCCTGGTGGGTGAAGCGGGTGATCGCCGCCGCGCCCAGGCCAAGCTGCACCGCCCGGCCCTGCTCCAGCAAGGCGCTGGGCCGCCACAGCATCCAGGCCATCATGCGCTGGATGTACTCCAGCTCCAGCTTGCGTGGCCTGGCGATGCGCATCGCGCCCTGCACCCAGTCGGTGCCCAGGTGCAGGTAGCGCACGCCGTCAAACTCGCTGATCGTCGCGCCGGCCAGCCGTGTTTGTTGTCGAGGTTGTTGTCGGACGGGTTGTCGGAGTTTGCTTGTCATCGGGCCGGCATCATGCCGTGGGCAGCAAACACCGTGCCCCAGGCCGCACATTTGCGCTCAAAAGACCAGCTTGCATTGGCCGGGCTGGTGGACGGCAGCCGGTACACCGGCAGGCCCAGCGCGCCGGTCAAACGCATCGCGCGCGCCGATTCACCGCCGTTGTGGGCGATGGCCACCAGTTGCGGCAGCACTGTCACCAGGCCGGCCAGGTCATTGGGCTCGGCGGCCTCGATCGCACTGTCCAGGCTGCCCTCGCGCTGGCAGCTTGCATGCACATCCCACAGCCCCAAGCCATGCTCGTGCAACACCGCCAGCCGCTGCGCATACCGCAGCGGCACCAGATCGATGCCCCACAGCACCGACAGCATGGGCCATAACTGGTTGCGTGGATGGGCGTAGTACTGCTGCGCGGCCAACGAGGCCTTACCAGGAAAACTGCCCAACAGCAACAATCTTGTGGCCGGCCCGGCCACCGCCGCCATGCCGTATAAACGCGGCCGGGAGCCTTGTTGAGGCAGGCCGCTGTGATCTCGATTTAGCATTTTGCGGTGCCTTGACTCTTGTCAACTCGGGGAGGATTCACGATGAATGTCGAAACGATTGTCAATTTTCTGAGTACCGAAGGCGCCGACTTTGCGCTGAAGATCGTCGGCGCGCTGGCCGCCTGGATCATCGGCCGCTGGCTGATCGGCCTGGTGTTGCGTGCTTTTGGCGCGGTGCTGGAGCGTGGCAAGAGCGTAGACGCCACGCTGGCCAACTACCTGAGGTCGATCCTCGGGGTGGTGCTCAACATCGTGTTGGCACTGGCGGTGCTGGACATCTTTGGCGTCAAGACCACCTCGTTTGTTGCGCTGTTGGCCGGCGCCGGCCTGGCCATCGGCAGTGCCTGGGGCGGCTTGCTGGCGCATTTTGCGGCGGGTGTGTTCATGCAGGTGCTGCGGCCGTTCAAAGTGGGTGATTTTGTGCAGGCCGGTGGCACTACCGGCACGGTGCATGAGATCGGCCTGTTTGGCACCACCATCATCACGCCGGACAACGTGATCACGATCGTCGGCAACAACAAGGTGTTCTCCGACAGCATCCAGAACTTCTCCACCTTGCCGGTGCGCCGGGTGGAATGCGTGGCCAAGGTGGCCAACAGCGTGGACCCGCTGGATGCGATTGCGCGACTGAAAGCGGCGATCGCGCTGATCCCCAACGTGGCCACGACGCCGGCGCCGGATGTAGAGATCATGCAGTTCACGCCCGAGGGCCCGTTGCTGTGCGTGCGGCCCTACACCCACACCAGCCACTACTGGCAGGTGTACTTTGACACCCACAAGGCGGTGGTGGCCACCTTTGGCGCGGCCGGTTACCCGGTGCCCGAGACGCCGCTGGCGCCGCGTAGCCGCTGAGCCAGCAGCCCGGCCAGCCGTGGCAACGCGGCCTGGGCGTTGGCGGTGGTGATGGCGGCGGTTTGATCGATCGTCCAGCCGCGCAAGCGCGCCAGATCGGCGGCGATGCGCGGCAGCTCGGCCGGCTCGTTGCGGTTGGTAGCACCGGCGGCGCGCTGCGCGGCGCTGCGGTACAGCCAATGTGGCGGGATGTCGGGCGCATCGGTTTCCAGCACCAGCGCGGTTTCGGGCAGCTCAGCCGCCAGCCGGCGGATTTGCAGCGCACGCTCAAACGTCAGCGTGCCGCCAAAACCCAGACTGAAACCCAAGCCGACAAAAAGATCGGCCTGCATCCGGCTGCCGTTGAACGCATGCGCAATGCCGCCGGCCACATCAATGCGGCGCAGGCCCTGCAGCAGCGCATCGGCCGAGCGCCGCACATGCAGGATCACCGGCAGGCCGGCATCGCGCGCCAGCCGAAGCTGGGCGGTGTAAAAGCGCTGGCAGCGCACCAGGTCCAGCCCCGGCACAAAGTGGTCCAGCCCGATCTCGCCCACCGCCACCAGGCGCGGGTCGTTGCGGTGCCGGGCCAGTGCATCGGCCAGCCGGTCCAGATCGTCATCGGCCGAGCGGTCGACAAACAGCGGGTGGATGCCCAACGCATAAGCCAGGCCATGGCGGTGGGCCAGCAAACGCACGGTCTCAAAGTGATCGGCCAGCACCGCCGGCAGCACCAGCATCTGCACGCCGGCTGAGCGCGCACGGCCCAGCACTGCGCTGCGGTCGGCATCAAACTCCGGCGCATCGAGGTGGCAGTGGGTGTCGACCCAGGTCATCACCCGATGATGCCTGCGCAGGTCATGGTGCAGCGCCGCAGCAAGCCGGCGCACTCCGTGATACCGTGCCCACGGGCAGCCCGGTGCCGGTTGCCGGAGCCGCTGACGATGCCCCGCCCATCGCTGTACAGCCGATCCCCGCAACACGCTGGCGCTGTGGCGCCCAGCGCCGAAACCCCGCCCGCCGCAGCCGTTGTGCGGCCCGATGCAAACCCTGGGCCCCCGGCACCCGATCCGGCCCACGCCACGCTGCGCCAGCGACTGGCACGCCACCAGCGCTGGGGCGCCGCGCTGCTGGTGCTGGCTGCGGTGATCGTCGCCGGCTGGCCGGCCTGGACCGCCCGCGTGCAGCGGCCGCTGACGATTGAGCAGATCGACGCTGCGCTGCGTGAATCGATCGCCAAACAACCGCTGGCCTCGGCTGGCGTGGCGGCTTACGAGGCGGTCCTGCCGTCGGTGGTGCGGGTGGTGGGCCATACCACCGCCGCTGCCGACGATGCCGCAGGTGCCAAACCCGGCGCCAAAGCCGGCCCCACGACGCAGCACAAACCGGGTGACAAGGCCGGTGGCAAACCCGGCGCCCGGCCCGAGGCCCAGACCGATGCCGCCAAAACCGAGCCACCGCTGCCGCCCGGCCATCCTGGCCTGGACCTGAACCGCAGTGTGGGCACCGGCGTCGTGATCGTCGACAAGGGTTTGATCCTGACCAGCCTGCATGTGGTGGAAGGCGCCGACCGCATCACTGTGACGTTTTTTGACGGCAGCGAAAGCGAGGCCATCGTCGTCAGCCGCCAGCCCGAAAACGACCTGGCGGTGCTGCAGGCCAAGACCATCCCCGATGACCTGCATGCCGCCACCTTGCGCTCCACCGCCGGGCTGGCACCGGGCGAGGCGGTGCTGGCGGTGGGGTTTCCGTTTGGCATCGGGCCCTCGGCCTCGCAAGGCGTGGTGTCGGGGCTGAAGCGCGAGTTCCGCTCACCCGAAGGCCAGCGCATCCTGACCAACCTGATCCAGTTTGACGCTGCTGCCAACCCCGGCAACTCGGGCGGGCCGCTGGTCACGCTGGACGGCCACGTGGTGGGCATCGTCGCCGCGATCATGAACCCCAACATGCAGCGCACCTTCATCGGCATCGGTTTTGCGGTGCCGATTGAAAACGCCGCCGCCGCCGTCGGCATGCCGCCGTTCTGAACCCATCCACTGCCGATCTCCCACCCCGCATGAACACCCTGCCCGCCGTGCCCGCCGAATCCGCCCAGTTGCTCGAACGCATCCTCTACGAAGTAAAGCGCGTCGTCGTCGGCCAAGACCGCTTTCTGGAGCGTGTGATGGTGGCGCTGCTGGCACAAGGCCATCTGCTGGTGGAAGGCGTGCCCGGGCTGGCCAAGACCTTGACCGTGCGCACGCTGGCCGCCACCTTGCGAGGCAGCTACAAGCGCATCCAGTTCACGCCCGACCTGGTACCGGCCGATCTGGTGGGCACACGCATCTACAACCAGAAAACTGGCGAGTTCGGCACCACCTTGGGCCCGGTGTTTGCCAACCTGCTGCTGGCCGACGAGATCAACCGCGCGCCGGCCAAGGTGCAGAGTGCGCTGCTGGAGGTGATGCAGGAGCGCCAGGTGACGATTGCCGGCGAATCGCACAAGGTGCCGCTGCCGTTCATCGTGATGGCCACACAAAACCCGATCGAGACCGAAGGCACCTACCCGCTGCCCGAGGCCCAGGTGGACCGTTTCATGATGAAGGTGCTGGTGGACTACCCCGGCGACGAAGAAGAATTTGTCATCGTCCAGCGCGTGATCGGCCCGCCCATCGTCGCCGCAGCGGTGGCCAGCACCGAGCAGCTTGCCGAGCTGCAGCGCGCCTGCCGCGAGGTGTATGTGGACCCCAGCCTGATCCAGTACGCGGTCAAGCTGGTGGGCGCCACGCGCCGGCCCGACAAGCATGGCCTGGCCGAGCTGGCCAAGTACCTGAGCTACGGCGCCAGCCCACGCGCCAGCATCGCGCTGATCGAGGCCTCGCGGGCGCTGGCCTTCATGCGTGGCCGGGGTTATGTGTTGCCCGAGGACCTGGGCGATCTGGCGGCCGACACCCTGCGCCACCGCCTGGTGCTGAGCTACGAAGCGCTGGCCGAGGGGCTGACCGCCGATGCGCTGATCAGCAAGGTGATGGCCAGGCTGCCGCTGCCGGACAAACCGATGCAGCATGCGGGAGGTGCAGCGTGATTTGTATTGCTCCTTCCCCCTGCCAGGGGGAAGGTTGGCATGTGGACAGGCTCTGGCATCGCTACCCCCATCCCAACCTTCCCCC
>JANOBL010000320.1:0-5855 GCA_031411635.1 Betaproteobacteria bacterium | reverse complement strand
TCGATGCCGGTGGCGTCGACCCGCCAAGGCGATGCCGGTGTCGCCTCGGCAGGTTGCAACATCTGCAGCGCAGGTGCCGTAGCGCGGATGCCCTGGGCCGTCCAGGCGCCTGACAGCAGCAGCCCGCTTGCCGTCGTCTTCGCCAGCGCTGCAGGGTGGCTTGCCGCCGGGCCGATGGCGCTCAACGCTTGATCTGCGAGATCTTGGTGCCTTCGATGCTGAGACTGGCCATCAGGCCATGCTGGTCCGCAATGAAAGCGTAGGCATCGTCCTTGAGGGTCGAGGTCGAGAAGTTCTTGGCCACGCCCTCGTTGACCACAACCACGTTGGGACCAACGCCAAATTCCCAGCCCCTGGACTTTGCCAGGTAGCGCACCGCCTTGTCGCTCATCAGGAACACGAAGTAGGCGTACGACTCGGCCCCGGCCTGCCAACCCCATGATCCCGACACCGAATTGAAATATTCGCTGGGCACACCCCCCTTCATCAGCACGCCTTCGCCGTAGCTGCCGCCGAACACCAGCCCCGCCTTGATGATCTTCGGGAACACCAGAACGGCCTTGGCCTTCTTGGACACCCCCTCAGCCACCGGGCGGGACTTGTAGAGCGAATCCAGCGCCTGCGCGGCGTCCTTGTTCAAATCATCTGCCGTGGCAGCCCGGGCCTCACGGCCAGTCAGGCTCAATGAACCCATGCCGAGGGTGACGCCAGTTGCCAAGAGTGCGCGGTGAAAGCTTCTGCGGGATGAACCCATGGTGCTTCCTTTCGGTCGGCGCGAAGCCGGGAGTGGGTGGAACACAGCGGCAAGGCCGGCGGGTACGGCCTTCACACCTTGATCAGAAACCGCTGCTGATGTTGGACGGGGCCACTGCTGACGTCTGTTCGGTGGCGCACGCAGCGCTTGCACAGGTTGGCAGCGCACTCAGGCCGCGCCACATCGAACCGACCGCGGTGTTCTCCGGTCGCCCATTCGCGTTGCATCATCAGACGGTCAGCGCGTCCTTGGCCAAACGCCAGGCCTGCGACAGCTTGGCGCCGCGCGCATGGCAGGTTCTGTTGGCTTGTGTTGAATTCGCGCAAAGGGCTTGTTCGGGGATAAGTTGTGCATTTGGCCGCCGGATGCGGGATGCGATGCAAGGCGGAAAGCACAGCGATGCCCATAGGCATCGCGAGCATTTGCAACGCCGCAGCGCGCCCGCAGGCGGCGAGCCGAATGTGCAAGTTATCCCCGAACAGGCCCAAGGGCCGATGTCACCGCGCCGGCGTGCCCCATACCACCACGACCATCGTGGCCACGAAGCCCATGACCAGGCCGGCAAGTCGCAGATCGAAATGCGAACCGTAGACCGGGAAAAGCATCCAGCTCAGGTTCAGCATGGTGTGGAACAGGGCCGCCGCAAACACGCTCTTGCCCGTGTTGTTGTAGAGCCAGACAATCAGCACCCGCGCCGCCACGGCGTACAGACACCACCAGGCAATCCACGCCGCCGGCCGGCGCGCCTGCACAAGCGGCACGATGTGCCACAAGGCAGTGACTGCCCCCAGCAGAACGCTGGCCTGCAGCGCACGCCATCGTTTCTGCAGTGCGTCGATGGCATATCCCGACCAGCCCAATTCTTCGCCCAAAGCCCCTGCAAAGAGCGCCACAAACATCAGCAATGTCGCAAGAACGGAAAACTGCGGTGCGGGTACCGGCAGGTTCATCCAGCGCATGAGTCCGTACACCAGCACGCTCACACCGGGCATCAGCAGAACGATGGGGACGTACCACCGCTTGTGGCGTATCCGCTTGAAGTCGAACGATCGCCTCAGCAAGCCCGCCACGCCAGCAGTCTTGCGCTGGCCGTGGACAAGAACCAGCGCCGCCAACATCGGACAAATCGCACCCAGCGCGCTGAGCGGCAGACCGGGTAACACCTGCACATCGGCCACGGCGCCGATCAGCCAGACCGGAACGGAAAAGACGAAGACAAGCAAGAAGAATTTCAGCGGCGGTCTGGACCAAAGAGCGCTGCGGTCGGCATGCTTCTCACGGTGCCCGCAAGCCGGCTCAGCGGCGCGCGGTCTCATGGCCCACGATCACCGGCGTCGGTTTTGGACATCGCCGGATCGAGCAGCGGATCGAACCCCGGCCCGTCAACAGGCCTGCGCCGCCAACGCACAGCCACGACGACACCCCAGGCCATGACGACTGCACTGACGATGACAGCCGGCAACCCGGCACCGCCTTCTGTGGCCACCATCATGTTGCAGGCCGCGTGCCACAGTGCCACACAAAGGATGCTGTGGCCGGTTGCAAGGTACACCTGCGCCAACACAAAGGCGGCGCAGAACAGCGCAAACAGCCAGCCGATCAAAACCGGTCCCACCAGCGCCGCCATGCTGGCGTTCAGCCAGAACAGTGGCAAGTGCCACAAGGACCAAAGCAGCGCAACCCAGAGCGTCGTCCGCCAGCGGCCATGCGCGGGCGGCAGCAGACGCTCGGTGAGAAACCCACGCCAACCGGCTTCTTCACCAAATCCATTCACCAGGACAACGGCAGCCACCACGCCAGCCAGCGGCCAGTTATCCGGCAGCCCGGGAAAGTGTGCAAAAGCGCCGGCCAGCGGAGGCGGCTTACCAAGGGTCTGCATCGCGACGACGGCGCACGCCCCCAGCGCCAGCGGCGAAATGGCCAACATCAGCTTGGAAGGCCAATTCGGCCCCAGCCGGAACATTCGCCCAAAGCGTTCGTGCAATGCCTTGTGTCCCCCGATCACGGCGGTGACGGTCATCGCGGCAAACATTGGGCCGGGCAAACCGGGGAAGTGCGTGACCACGCCACCGGGCAGCACGCGCCGGCCCTGCGCCAGCAGGGTGAGCCAGCAACCCCAGGACAGCGCAAGCGTGCGCAGGTAGAACGAGACCAACGGCGGCTTGGCAATCCACGCCCGCACAGCATTGGATTCGGCGCTGTGCAGTGTCGTTTGCACAATGCTCATCCGCCCAGCCGGTGCGGCAGCGACGGCCGGATGGCGGCTGCCACCAGCCGTGCGCCGATCCCCCAACCCAACCCGATGCTGTGCCACATGGCTGCTGACGCCGGTTGAACTGCGTTGGAACACCCCGTGTCGCTGATCAAGCCCTCGGTGCGAATGGACACTGGCAGGATGTTGTCCAGCATTGCATTCAGGCGGGCCCGCTCGCTGAGGCTGGCCGTCGCCAGCAACCCGGGCGGTGTCGCCAGCACGGTCTTGATCACCTGGTCGCGCGCGATGTGAAGCACCGCCCGGAACAGAAAGTCCGACCCGATCAGCCGCATCATCGTGTTCTCGATCCACGCCGGCATCGGTGGTGCGGAATCCGGCTGCGTCGGCGGCTTGTAGGCCAGCGGCACCAGCAGGATCAGCGCGCTGATTCGATCGGGGTGGCGGATCGCCAACTGCAGCGCTGATGGCGATCCGGCCGAGCCGCCCATGACGGCAGCGTGGCGGATGCCCGGCGCGACGAGCAAGCACACATGGGCATCGGCCTGCGCGGCCGCCGATGCATCGGCTGGCATCGGGCTGCGCAGGTAGCCGAAGCGCGACATCGCGATGACCCGGATGACCGCACCGGCGCCAGCAAGTCGGGATTTCACGGCGAGAACTCGAGCTTCAGCGACGTGACTGTGCCGACGAAGTACGGCCTGCGCCCTTCGGGCCGCATCCATGCCACTTCGCCCGTCAAAGGCAGCATCACGCCGTTGCGCACCTGGTAGTTGGACCAGTTGCCTTCCCACGGCGCCATGACCATCTTGTTGCCCACCATGCCGCCCCGCGCTTCGGCCCGGAACGAGCCGATCAGGCCGGCGTCATTGAACCTGAACAGCAACGTCAGCGTGAGTGGGCCATCGACGATGGTGGCATTGGCCGAACGGTCATCGACCGCTTCCCATCGCACTGTGAACGGCTTCCACTGCTCGCCAGTCGCCGACATGTTGAAGGTGCCTGCGATGTCGATGATGACGGCGGCGATGATGGGTTGGCCGTCCATGAGCACGCTGCGGAAGTAGCGTTGCACGGGCGCAGGCAGGCCATCGAGTTCACGCGCGTCGTAGCGGGCCGGCGGCGAGGGCCGGTCCCGCTTGTCGTCAATGCGGCCCGCTTCCAGGCTGTGCATCAGCGCCTGCGTGGCAACTGCCCACCGTCGGGCGCCATAGGCAGACAGACCGACGGCAGCGACCACCATCAGGCACAGCACCAGGCCAAGCCAGAGCAGCCATACCATTCCAATTCCCCTGTTGCGGCCCACGGTCGAAGCGCATGAGTTCCTGGCCGAGCGCCCCCAGGCCGACGACGTACGTCGTCCACCGCCTCAGTGTTGCGTGGCACCGCTGCGCCGGGCAGTGGCTTACCCTGCCTGGGCCGGCTTGATCGCACCCACGGTCTGCGACAGCAGCAATTGATGATCGGCTTGCAGCCCCATGGCACGCGCCAACACGTCGCGGTCGAACCAAGCCCGGATCACGGTGGCCAGGCCTTCCGAAGCGCAGTACAGGTACACGTTCTGCGCCATCGCGCCGACGGTGGCGTAGGCATAGGCCTCGCGCCGGGCCGCCGGCACAAGTTTCATGCGGGTGTGGTCGGCCACGAAGACCAGATCCAGCGGCGCGGTGTCCACGAAGTCCTGGTTGCCGGTCACACGCCGCACATCGTTCACCACCATGAACCGCAGCGCATGCGAGATCGGCTCGTAGAGGAAGAGCCCCTGTGGCATGGCCACGTAGAGCAACACTTCCTGCGAGTTCATCGCGCTGGGCGCAGTGCGGCCACCGACATCGTGCCGGTTGATGCCACCGGCGGCCCACAGCAGGTCCGACAGGACCTGCTCGGGCAAGGGATCGTGCGCAAATTCGCGCAGCGATTGCCGGCGGTTCAACGCCGCTATCAGCGGCATGCCGCCGCTGAGCGATGGCGAGGGCAACGCACGCAGAGGAACGGCGTCACCGACCGAAGGCAGCGGCTTGAGTTGACCCATCAGCCCGAGTGCCAGCTTGGTCAGGGTGTTCATGCGGCGACCGGTGAATATCCCGCTTGCTTTATCGCATCGCTGAGTTGTCGGGCGCTTGCGCTGCCGGGCTCGATCTCGACGGTGAAAGTGACAAGATCAACCCGCACCAGCGCCGCGCGATCAACCGCCTTCAGGGCCTTGGTGACGGCCCCCGCACAGCGGGTGCTGGTCATGTCGCTGACATGGAAAGCGATCATGCTGGGTCAATCAGATTTGGCGAACTCATAAAGCAGTTTGGCACCTGGAACATCCGCTCTCTGTTCGTTGCCGCACCCATGGATCGACTTCTCGCCAATCTACAAGCGCCAACGGCGATTGCTGATCAGCCACACCCTTCATCAAACCCAGCGGCGGCTCAGCAGTTTTTGCAGCTCGCTGTAAATCAACACCACGCTGGCCATCGCAGCGCACACCAGCCACTGGTCCGGCGCCAGCGGTGCTGTGCCGAAGGCGATGTTCAGGAACGGCACATGGACAACGGCCACTTGCAAGGTCAGCGAAAGTGATCAGGTTGATCCACGGCAACTGGGTGGCCAGCAGCGGCAGCACCACTGCGCCGCCGGCGGCCGTCTCTGTGGACTTCAGCCCGATCATCCCCGACCCCACCACGCCCAGGAATACCGTCAACAACTCGCCCATGTTGGACGACAGCAAATAGCGCAGAAGTCGAACGGCGCGGTGGCTGTGCCCTCTTCCTTGTAGCCGCGCACATGGATGTTGTCGTGGTTGTGCCGCCGGTAGGTCGGCTTGTGAATGATCGCGGGATAGCCGTGAAAGGCAAAGATCACCGGTTTGTCGGTGGGCAACAGCGCATCGAACTCGTG
>JANOBL010000319.1:0-11843 GCA_031411635.1 Betaproteobacteria bacterium | reverse complement strand
GCATGTCGATGTTGGTCTCGGCAGCGGTGTCGCCACCAAACTCGTTTTTGCCCTTGGCGGCGATGAAGTTGGCAAAACCCTCAAACGACAGCGGGATGTCCTTGGCCAGCGGGATGCCCCAGGCCAGGCCCAGCATCGCATGGGTGTCGTAGCTGTAGCGCGGTGTGCTGGTGCTGGTAAAGGTGTTGTAGGGTGCATTGCTCTCCCACAGCGCCAGCAGGCTGATGTTCAAGAAACCCGGCACGTCCATCATCAAGGTGGGGCCGGCCACCAGCATGCGCTTCTTGGAGTTTTAGCCGGCATCGGTCTTGACATTGGCGTCAAAGCCGGCGGTTGCACCAACACCCCGCACCGGGCCAAATTTCATCGGGCTGCCGATGAGTTTTTCCAGGTTCAGCGTGTGGCGGTAGACCATGTAAATCTCTTGCGCGCCACCGCCTGAGCCGGCTGCTGCCGGGTCTTTGCGGTCGGACAGCAGCAGATCCACATTGAAGAAATTGCTGCCGTATTTGTAACCACTGACATGGTTCAGGTTGACGATGTTTTTCTTGATGTCGTTGGTGTTGAAAGGCTCGGCGTATTTGTCGCCGGTGCGGTAGCCGATCGAGGTATCGCTCCAGTCGGCGGCATGGGCGGCGGTGGCGGCCAGCAGGCTGGCGGCCACAAAAGGCAATAGGCGGGCAGGGGTAGGCATGGGGTTTCGTCCTTGGGTTGAAGGGCTGGTTGCTGTGAACCCCGGGCAGACAGCACGGGCTGTGCCACGTTGCCGGCCTTGTTGCGCACCACGGCCGTGCGCCGGGTGGAACGGTGTCAGAACAAATCGTCGAGCTGCACCGGCCAATCAGCCTTCAGCAGCCGCGACAGCGCCCGGTCGGCCAGCAGCTTGCCACCGGTCTGGCAGCGCGCGCAGTAGTTGATCTCGTTGTTGGCGTTGACGATGCGCTGTACCGGTGCTGCGCAATCCGGGCAAGGTTGACCAAACCGGCCATGCACGGCCATCTGCGGGTGGAAGGCCGTCACCTTGTCCGGCCAGCCGCCTTGCGCCAGCGCCTGGGCGCGCAAACGCTGCGTCCACTCGGACAATACCGCGCGCGCGGCATCAAACAGCCGCGCCACGCTGGCATCGTCCAGCGCCCGGGTGCGCGCCAGCGGCGACAGCCGGGCCCGGTGCAGGATCTCATCCGAATAGGCGTTGCCGATGCCGCTGAAGATGTGCGGATCGGTGAGCGCCCGTTTGACGGTGTGGCTGTGTTGCCGCAACCGGGCGGCAAACGCGGCGGCGTCGATCTCAAACACCTCGGCGCCGCCCGGGTCCATCAACGCCAAGGCCGCGCGGTCCGGCAGCAAGTGCAGCGCGGCCATGCGGCGGGTGCCGGCCTCGGTCAGCAGCAGCGTGCCGGCTTCAAACTCCAGCGTGGCCAGTGCAATGCGGCCGGGCAGCTTGGCCCCCGGCAGCAACCAGCGCAGCCGGCCGGCCACCATCAGGTGCATCACCAGCAGCAGCTCGGCGGCGCCGCCCTCGGGCCCTGCGCCCAGCACCAGCACGATGCGCTTGCCCAGCCGTTGCACATCCTGCAGCACCCGGCCCTCGGCCTGGCTGATCGGCGGCACCGCACTGCGCAGCACAAAGGGGTTCAGCACCCGCACACGCCGCAGCACCTGGCCGCCGGCCAGGGCCAGCAGGCGCTCGGTGTAGACCGTGATGTCGGGCAACTCTGGCATGTGCACCTCTACCGCCGATAATCGCGGGTTTCCATCTTCCCAGGTTCGTCCCGCGTGCCGGGGCACGCCGGTTGCCCATGTCCGACCTGCCCTCCAGCCCGCTGGCCAAAGAAGTGCGCCGCCGCCGCACCTTTGCCATCATCAGCCACCCCGACGCCGGCAAGACCACGCTGACCGAAAAGCTGCTGCTGTTCTCCGGCGCAATCCAGATCGCCGGCTCGGTGAAAGCGCGCAAGGCCACGCGCCATGCCACGTCGGACTGGATGGAGATCGAGAAGCAGCGTGGCATCTCGGTGGCCTCCAGCGTGATGCAAATGGAATACCGCGATTGCGTGATCAACCTGCTCGACACGCCCGGCCACCAGGACTTCAGCGAAGACACCTACCGCGTGCTCACCGCCGTGGATGCCGCGCTGATGGTGATCGACGCGGCCAATGGCGTGGAGCCGCAGACGCGCCGCTTGCTGCAGGTTTGCCGCGCCCGCAACACCCCCATCCTGACCTTCGTCAACAAGATGGACCGCGAGGTGCAGGAGCCGCTGAACCTGATGGACGAGATCGAGCGTGAGCTGGGCATGGTGGTGGTGCCCTTCACCTGGCCGGTGGGCATGGGCAAGTTTTTTGGCGGCGTGATGGACTTGCGCAAGCAGCAGATGCGCGTGTTCAAGCCGGGTGAAGACCGCGCTGGCCGAAATGACGACAGCGACGAGATCATCGACGGCCTGGCCAACCCGCTGCTGGCCAGCCGCTTTGGCGCGGCCTTTGAGCAAGCCGCCGGCGAGACCGAGCTGGTGCGCGATGCCGCGCCAGCCTTTGACGAAGCCGAGTTCCTGGCCGGCCGGCAGACGCCGATGTTTTTTGGCTCGGCGGTGAACAACTTTGGCGTGCAAGAGGTGCTGGACGCGCTGGTGGACCTGGCGCCGCCGCCCGGTGAGCGCCAGGCCATCCAGCGGGTGGTGCATCCCGAAGAGCCCAGGTTCAGCGGCGTGGTGTTCAAGATCCAGGCCAACATGGACCCCAGCCACCGCGACCGCATCGCGTTCTTGCGCGTGGCCAGCGGCCACTTTGAGCGTGGCATGCGACTGAAGGTGGTTCGCTCGGGCAAGGAGTTGCGGCCCAACACCGTGGTGAGTTTCTTGAGCCAGCGCCGCGAGCTGCTGGACGAGGCCTTTGCCGGCGACATCATCGGCATCCCCAACCACGGCGTGCTGCAGCTTGGCGACACATTGACAGAAGGCGAGGCCTTGCAATTTACCGGGCTGCCATTTTTCGCCCCCGAGATGTTCCGCATGGTCGAGGTGGCCGATCCGCTGAAGACCAAGCAGTTGAAAGCCGGCCTGACGCAGCTTGGCGAAGAGGGCGCGATCCAGGTTTTCCGCCCGATGGTGGGATCGGTGCTGATGCTGGGCGCGGTGGGGCAACTGCAGTTTGAGGTGGTGGCGCACCGGCTGGAGCATGAATACGGCTGCAAGGCGCGCATCAGCCCCTGCCGGTTTTCGATCGCGCGCTGGGTGACTTGCGGAACTGCCGGTGGAAGCGGCGACGGCGCGGCCGCCGACGAAAAAGAGCTGGCCCGCTTCATCGACGGCAACAGCCACCGCATGGCCTACGACGCGGTCAACGCGCCCACCTTGTTGGTGGAATATTCGCCCGAGTTGCGGGCGATCGAAAGCAACTGGCCGAAGATCCGGTTCCATGCGCTGCGCGAGCACGCGGGGCTGGTGTTTCAGCGCAGGCTGGAGGGGTGAGGCCGTGGGGGCAAAGCCCCGGTAAGCCAGCAGCGCTGGCTGCACTATGCTGTCATTCGGCCATCGCGGCAGGGGGGCCGCATGGGCGGCACCCGCCAAACAAAACTGGGAGCAAAGCGGATGCTGGGTCTGAAGTTGCGCGAGGAGTTTCGTGGCCGCTTGCTCAAGGGCACGGCCATTGAGCTGGCGAACGACAGCCAGACCGGCGCCACGCAGGTAGGTGCAAAGGCTTTTCTAGACATCACCTACCCCACCCACGATCTGTTGAAGGCCATCGAAGCCGCCAGCCCGGGCCAAGGCCGCCCGGTGGTGGTGATCGGTGAACGTGGCGCCGGCAAGTCACACTTGATGGCAGCGCTTTTCCACGCCGTCAATGACCCGCCGGGCACACGCCAGTGGCTTGATTTCTGGGCCGGCAAGCTGGGCGACAAGTCTTTGAGCGACATCCAGTTGCGCAGCGGCATGCTTGTCATCGGCGACAGCCTGCACCGCCAGCGCTACAAGTTTCTGTGGGATCTGCTGCTCGACAACCACCCGCATGGCAGCTTCATCCGGGGCAAATGGGAGGGCGCCGGCGCCGCCCGTACCGAGGTGCTGCCCTACGACCTGGTAGTGCAACTGCTGCGCCAGCAGCCGGCCATGTTATTGCTGGACGAGTTCCAGACTTGGTTTGATGGCCTGAGCAACAGCAAACAGTCGCCGTGGCGAAGCTGGGCCTTCAACTTCATCCAGATCCTGTCCGAGGTGGCCAAGGAGCACCCCGATCTGCTGGTGCTGGTTATCTCGGTGCGCAACGGCAGCAGTGACGCCTACCAGCAAGTGCACCGGGTCAACCCGGTCGCGATTGACTTCATGGCCGGCGGCAACGCCCAGCGGGTGCAGGACGACCGCCGCCGCATGCTGCTGCACCGGCTGTTCGATAACCGGCTGCAAGTGACGATGCATGACGTGCAGCAAGCCACCGCGCTGCACGCGGCCGAATACTTCCGCCTGCTTGATGTGCCTCCCGCTGACCAAGAGCGCCGGCGCCGGGAGTTTGCCGTCTCCTGGCCGTTTGCGCCGCACCTGCTGCGGCTGCTGGAAGAGCAGGTGCTGATCGCCACCGACGCCCAGGAAACGCGCGACCTGATCCGCATCCTGGCCAGCCTGTACAAGGCGCGCGGCGAGCGGGTGCCGGTGCTGACAGCGGCTGATTTTCTGATCGATGACGACGGCGCCGGCATTGGTGCGCTGCTCGATTCGGTCTCCAACGCCGAGCACCGCACGCTGCGCGCCAAGGTGCAGCAAAACATCATCGCTGTCACCCAGGCGGTGCCCAACGCCGACACCGCCCTGCCGCACCTGCACCAGATCATGGGCGCGCTGTGGCTGCGCTCCATCGCGGTGGGCAACCTGGCCGGCGCCGAGCCCGCCGTGCTGCAGGCCGACATCAGCCGCAGCGCCACGCTGGACGACAACGCCTTTCAGGTCGAGTTGGGCAGCATTGTTGACAACAGCTTCAACATCCACCGCAGTGGCAACCGCCTGGTCTTGCGCAGCGACGAGAACCCGCAGGCACGGCTGATGGCGCACGCCCGCAACGACCGCTTGTTTGCCGATGGCAGTGACCAGCGCCACCTGGCCCGGGAAGCGCGCTACGTCTTTGCCGGCGACGTGCAAAGCGCCTTTGTCATCGCGCTGCCGGCCACCTGGCTGACCGACCCGTGGTCAACCGCCGAGCCCACCGAGCTGCCCGACCAGTGGACCGACCAACGCCCACCGCTGCTGCTGCTGCCCGAGGAGCCCGAAGCCCTGGCGCCCACCCTCGGCCGCTGGCTGCGCGACCACCTGCAACGCCGCCGCAACACCGTGCGCTTTGTGCTGCCACGCGCGGGGCTGGGCAACGCCTACCAAGACCGAGAACTGCTGATCCTGGCCCGCGCCACCTTGAAGGCGCATGAATGGGCGCCGCAGAACCCGGAATACCGCAAGCTGCACACCCGCTACCAGACCGAGCTGCGCGAGGTTTTGAAGAAACGCTTCGACCGCTTTGCCGTGTTGCAACGCTGGCAATACACCGACCCGGCCTTGTGCAACTTCAGCATCGAGCCGCTGAAGAAACAAGGCCCGCAGATGGCTGAGGCGATCCAGGCCACGCTGGCTGACGATCTGTTTGTGCCCGAAGACTTCGAGGCGGTGGCGCTGGCCGCCGCAGCCGCTACCGACACCCTGGGCAAGCTGCTGCGAGAGCTGCAAGAGCCGCGGCCTGGCGGGCAAGACTGCATCCCGTGGTTGGGTGAGTCGGTGATGAAGGACAAGGTGCTGCGCTTGTGCGCACGCGGCCGGCTGGCGCTCAACCTGGGTGGCCGCGACTACTTGCAAGCCGAAGCGGGCGAAGACGAAGACAGCGCCTGGAAGCGCATGCGCTCGCGCCTGCCTTTCTCGGGCCGCCAGCTTGACGACGTCAAGCTGCTGGAGCCCTCTGCCGTGCCCAGCACGGGTGGCACAGTGCCGGCCGCAGCGGCACCGGCGATCACGCCAACAGGCGTCGGGGGCACCCTGCCGCTGTTCGCACCAGGGCCAGCCCCTGTGCCACCGCAAGGCGTCAGCGCCTTTCCGCCGCCAGCGCCCGCCGGTGATCCCAAGCCGCAAATCACCCTGAGCAACCCCAGCACCTCTGCGCTCAACCTCATCAAGCAGGTTGATGAAGCCTGGGCCATCAAACCCGCCACCCGCATCACCGAGATCGCCATCACCATCTCGGCCGCCAGCGGCGCGCAACTGCGCGACATCCTGCGCAAGCTGCCCGACGGACTGACCTTTGCGCTGTCTTTGCAGAAAGGCGACGAGTGAGCCCGCTGCCCCCGGCCCTGCTGCGCCGGCTCACCCAGGCCCCGGCGGCGCAGGCCTGGCCCGCCGCCGTGGCCCATGCGCTGGCCGTTTGCAGCCGCCCGCTGGACGCCGCCCACGCGGTGGGCGAGGTGGTGCGCCGTGAGCGGCAACTGGCCGCACTCGACAACGCGCTGGCCGGCTGCGCCTGGGAGCTTTGGCAAGAGCTGCCGGCCAATGTGCCCAGCACCGTGCAGCGGCTGGTGCAGTGGTGGGCGCAGCCCTACGGCGGCAAAGCCGTGCTGCTGCTGGACGGCCTGTCGCTGCGCGAGCTGCCCTGGCTGCTGCAAGGCGCCGCCCAACACGGCTTCACGCAGCACGGCGTGGCCGCCACCGCCTGCGAGCAGCCAGGCAACACCCAGCCCTTTGCCAGGGCGCTGGGTTTTGGCAGCCGCAGCGCCTTGCGGCACAACGGCGCCGGGGCAGCCCACAAGCTGCAGCCCGCCCGTACCGAATGCACGGCATTGCCGTGGTCAGACTGCGCCGCGCTGCTGGACGCCACGCCCAATTGGTTGTTCTGGCACGAGTGGCCCGACAGCCAGTTGCACGACGGTGCCGGTGCCGGCCAGGGGCTGGACCTGCTGGCCCGCCACGCCGCCGAGCAATTGACCAGCGACGCCTTCTGGGCCTTTGTGCGCAAACTGGCCCAGGGCCGCCGGCTGGTGATCACGTCGGACCACGGCTACGCCGCCACCGGCTACTTTCCAGACGCCGATGGCCCGGTGGCCGAGTATTTGAAGCGCCGCTTTGGCAGCAGCCGCAGCAGCGTGGTTGCGGGCGCGGTTGGGGATGCGTTTGCGGACGCCACCAGCCCCTTCCTGCCCCCGGTGGCGCTGCAAAGCAGCGGCGCCCACGGCACGCACGACCAGGCGCTGGGCCGGCGCAAGTGGAAGAGCCCGGGCGGTTACCCCACCTTGGCGCATGGCGGCCTGACGCTGTTGGAGGTGCTGTCGCCCTTTGTTGAACTTGAACTCTCGGTGCCCCCGGCCTGACCCCCAAGCAATGGCCACCAAGAAGCAGCAATTGGCGCAAGAAGTGGCCCGCATCGTTGGCGCCGGCCGGGCCGTGGCGCTCGACACGGTGGATTTTTCAGACCCGAACCGCCCCAAGACCTGCCTGGAGGTGGATTTCCCGATCCTGCCGGTCAACCAGGTGGCGGTGATCGAGGGCAATGCCGGCAAGCCGATCTACCAGATGAGCAAATGGTGGGCGCGCCGGCGCAGCAGCGTCTTTCGCGCGATGCTGATCGCCGCCGCCACCAAGGCGCCCGACGACAAAGCCCACGCCGCGCGCCATGTGTGGGACCACTACTACGCCAACCACCAGAAGAAGGGCGCGTTTGCGCACCTGAAGGTGGCCGACATTTTCATGGGCGGCGGCACCACGCTGGTAGAAGGCTCGCGGCTGGGCATGCAGATGACGGGCAATGACCTGAACCCAGTGGCCTGGTTCGTCGTCAAGCAGGAGTTGGCCGATGTGGACCTGGCCGAAGTCAAACGCCTGCTGGCCGACATCGAAGCCGAGGTCAAGCCGCAGATCATGCCGTTCTACGCCTGCAACGGCCCGGCCGGCGAGCGCGGTGTCTGGACCCATTTGCCCACGCAGCAGGTGATGGGCGACGGCTTCGACCCGCTGGCGTTGACGATTGAGCAGCGGCGCGACTACCGCTATGCAGGCCCGGAAGCCATCTACACCTTCTGGGCCAAACATGGGCCCTGCCAAGTGACTGGCTGCGGCCACCGCACGCCCATCATGCGCAGCCCGGTGATGGCGATCAAGACACTGACCGTCAAGCGCTGGCCCCACCGCTGCGCGGCGTGTGATGGCAACTTCGACATCGAAGACCGCGCCGCCCGCATGGCACCCGACGTGCCGCTGGCGGTGGCGCCGGGTGAAGCGCCCTACGCCACACAGCAGCCAAACGGCAGCGTGAGCTGCCCGCACTGCGGCCACACCGAGCCAATCAAGCTGGCGCGTGGCGAAAGCAAGAAGGTGGCGCTGACGCTGCTGGTGCATCCGCACTGGCTGGCCGGCAGCCCGCCGCAGGGTGATGACGGGCTGCCGTTTGGTGGATCGGCGCAAGACGACGCGGCCAGCACCGCACGCTGGAACAGCGAGCGGGCCGCAAAGCTGCGGCTGCTGGAGGTGCGGGGCGAGTTGCCGGCGGAGGTGACCTGCCCGGTCACCGGCGTGACCTTTGGCACTGGAGCGGGCACGGTGCCCAAAAAGTCGCAGTACGCCTGCGGTGCCTGTGGCACGGTGCAGGACGTGCTGGCCACCGTGAAGGCCAGCGGCAAGGCCGGGCCGATGGCGGCGTATGTCGTGCAGGGCTACGCACCCAAGTTGGATGCGGGCGGAGCGGCCTATGGCGGGCGATTTTTTTCGGCGGCGGATGGGCAGATCGCGCGCCAGTACAACGCCGCCGTGGCCGAGTGGGAAACGCGCAAAGACGGTGACCTGAAGGACTACTGGCCGCGCTCGGAGTTGCCGTACGGGTTTATGACGCATTTAAACAATGGCGGCATCCCGAATCACGGATTCACGCACTGGTGGACGATGTTCAATCCGCGCCAGTTGCTCGTCCATTCGCTGCTGTTGAAGGCCATCGTTGAAACTGGCAACTGCGAGTGGAAAGTCCGCGAGTACGTGCTTGGTGCCTTTCAGCAGTACCTGCGAAACCTGAACAATTTCTGTATCTGGGATATCAGCCGCGATTGCTTGGCGCCGCATCTGAGTAACAACAATTTTCATCCCAAAGCCACCACGGTCGACAACAACGTATTCAGCACCCTGGGTCGCGGCAATTGGGCATCGTGCGTCGAAGGAATAGTGGAGGGTCGCGAGTGGTCCATTGAGCCTTCAGAGGGCGTCAGCCTCGAAACGCTTCTTCGCAACGCACCAGCGCTTGCCAACCAGTTCACGGGCAAGAGCGAAAAGGTCTTCCCCGGCGATCCCGTAAGCCCGGCGCAAGTGCTGCAAGCCTCCTCGACCGACCTCTCGCAACATCTGCCCGACGCATCGCACGATCTGGTCATCACCGATCCGCCCTTCGGTGGTCTGCTGCACTACTCCGAGCTGTCTGACTTTTTTCACGTCTGGCTGCGGCTGGTGCTCAAAGACCGCTACCCGCAAGCCTTCGGACCAGAGTACACGCCCAAGGCGCTGGAAGCGGTGGCCAACCGCGCCCGCGAGCCTGAGAACCCCGACGCCTTCTACCAGCGCCTGCTCACCCAATGCTGGCGCGAGGCGCACCGCATCCTCAAACCTGGCGGTATCCTGGCCTTCACCTTTCACCACAGCGAAGACGAGCCCTGGGTGGCGGTGCTCGAATCGCTGTTCGACGCCGGCTTCTACCTCGAAGCCACCTACCCGATACGCTCCGACGAGACCAAGGGCGAGGGCGCCAAGCCCGGCACCTTTGGCTCGCAGACCATCGAATACGACATCATCCACGTCTGCCGCAAGCGCACCGAATCGCCGCAGCGCGTTAGCTGGGCCCGCATGCGGCGCGAGGTGCTGGCCGAAGTACGGCAACTGCAAGCCATGCTGGAAAACCACGCCAAACAAGGGCTGCCGGCGGCCGACCTGCAAGTGATCCGCCGCAGCAAGGCATTGGAGTATTTTTCGCGCCATTATGGCCAGGTGTATGTGGATGAAAACCGGCCCATCACCGTGCGCGACGCGCTGGCCGGCATCCACGGCCTGATCGATGAAGATTCGCAGCGCAGCACCCACCCACCACCGGTGAATGCCGAGCCGATGACGCGGCAGTTCTTGCGCATCTTCGACGGCGTGGCCAGCGTGGCGCGCGACCAGATGCAAAAGTACCTGCGCGGCTCGGGCATCACGCCCGATGATTTTGAGCAGCGCGGCTGGTGCAGCGAGAAGGGCAAGGTCTTCGGCCTCGTGCAGCCGCTGGCCTTTGCGCAAGACTGGCATGGCAAACACCGGCGCCGCCTGACCGCCGATCTGGACCAGGCGCTGGTGCTGGTGGGCGCCTGCTTTGAGGGCAGCGGCATCACCGCCAGCGAGACGATGAACAACGAGCACTTCCGCCCGCATCCGGCCTTGAAGCCGCTGCTGGAATGGTTTGTTGAGCGCGGCGCCGATGCGGCCTTGCGGCAGGCGGCGCAGCGTGCGCTGGCCATCTACCGGCAATGGGCGCAGGCCAACCGGGCGTTGGTAGACCAGATGGCGCTGTTTCTGGACGAGGCTCCGGCATGAACACGCTGCTCGACACCGTGTGGCAGCGGCGCGGCATTACCTGGCTGTGGGACGACGCCGGCCTGGCCCCGCTGGGCACCGCTGCTGATGCCTGGAGCCTGCGCCGGCTGCTGCGCACCGTGGGCCATTGGCCGGATGAGTTGCCCGGCAACAGCGGCCAGACCGTGCTGGTGGCCGGGCTGGACGCCGCGCTGGACCTGCTGGCGCCGGAGGCTGCCGAGGCCTGGCTGGCCGAGGTGTTGAAAGACGCGGTGCTGTCGTTCCAGGCCCATTTTGCCGGCGGCGGCGCGCTGGTGTTCTGGCTGCCATCGGGGCGCGGCCGCATCAAGGTGAATGCCGCCACCGACGCGGTGACCTGGGTCTGTGCCGCCCCGCATGGTGGCCGGCTGCTGGACTTTGGCCGCATCCTGTGGGGCGAGCCTGGCGAGTACCCGCAAGAACTGGTGCTGCTAGCCGGCGGCCGGCCGGCCGGGCTGTACCACGGGCGCATCACTTGAGGGGGGTTGCGGTGCAAACGCTGCGCAAGGTCAATATCCAGGGCTTCAAGTCCATTGCCTCGGCCGATATCGCGCTGGGTGATCTGAATGTGGTCATCGGGGCGAACGGCTCGGGCAAATCCAACCTGATCGGCGTGTTCCGGTTGCTGGAGCGGGTGCTGTCACACAACCTGCAGTTGTATGTGGCCAGCGAGCCGGACCGGCTGTTGCACCATGGGCGCAAGGTCACCAAACTGTTGTCGCTGGATTTTTCTTTTGACCAGAACGCCTACGGCTTCAAGCTGGTTCCAGCGCAGGACACATTGGTCTTTGCGTCCGAACACATGGGATACGGCGGCCATTGGCAGTACAGCGAGTCGCTCGGTACCGGACATCGTGAAAGCAAGCTTGAAGAAGCCGACGCGCTGAACAAGAACAAGATTCCGAAGCATGTGTTGCCGAAGGTCAGAAACTGGGTGGTTTATCACTTCCATGACACCTCGGACAGCGCGCCGTCCAAGCAGGCCGCTGACTTGGGTGACAACCGCAGCTTGCGTCCAGATGCGGCCAATCTGGCGCCCTACCTCTACTGGCTGCAGGAAAGGCAACCCGTGGCGTTTCGCCAGATCGAGGAGCACGTGCGGCTGGTGGCACCGTTCTTTGATCGATTCGTGCTGGCACCTTCTCGTCTGAACGAGAAGAAGATCAAGTTGGAATGGCGGCAGAAGGGATCAGACGCTTACTTTGACGGCTATTCACTGTCTGATGGCACCCTGCGCTTCATCTGCCTGGCCACGCTGCTGCT
>JANOBL010000318.1:0-4764 GCA_031411635.1 Betaproteobacteria bacterium | reverse complement strand
GGGGTCGCCCAGGTAGCGCGCATCGCTGGCCTGGCCGATGTAGCGCGCATTGACGGTATCGGCCGGCTTGGCATAACCCAGGGCCTTGAGCAACTGGCCGGCGTCGGCACCGGCCAGCGGGTCGCCACGCGGGTTGTCCAGCCCACGCTGGTTTTGCTGGGCCGGCGTGCCCGCGGCGGCCGGTGCCAGCGCCGGGCGGGTGGCCGAGGCCAGCAGGTAGGACGGGAAGAAGTCTTCAAAATCCAGCCGCGGCGCCCATTCAAACGCGGTGACCGGGCTGCCGGGGCCAGGGTTGACGGCTGGGCCAGGCACAGCCGGTGCAGCAGCGCCAGGCACACCAGCCGCCGCCACCAGGGCGCCGTTGCGCAACTCCACGGCATAAGCCGCACCATCCCGGCGTTGGGCGAGGCCAATGCCGACCAGGCGGTTGTCGCTGAACTCGCCCTCCAGCGTATCGCCGTTGGGGTAATGAAAGCGCGCCCTGCCGTTCAACCGGCCGTTGACAAAAACGCCTTGCACCCACTGGCCGTCGGCCCAGGTGTAGATGCCTTGCCCGGTGGCATGACCATCGCGGAACCCGCCTTCGTAGCGGTCTTTGCCCTGCGCCCGGCCTTGTCCACTGGCCAGGCCGGCCACGCAATCACCGCTGTAGCTGCCTTGCAGGCTGGGGTTGCGCACCTGGCAGTTGGCACCGGGCTGGGCCTGGGCCGGGCTGGACAGCAGCAGCACCGCCATGGCAGCGGTTGCGGCCCGGCACCAGGCCGAGGGCAAGTGGCGGTTCATCGTCAAATCCTGGGTTGCATGTGGGCTTGGGCGGCATCACGGCATCACAGCCGGATCAGGTGGCCGTTGCCACCGTAGGCCATGATGGGCGTCTGCTGCGGATGCTCGCGGCAGGCATTGGCGCGCTGGCAGATCTGCTTGGAGGTCTCCACCACCCCGGCCTGCACCTGCTCGGCAAAAAGCTGGCCAAACGGCACCTGGCCGCCGGTGCGTTTGAGGGCCCCGAACAAGCGGCTGGTGAACAGCCCGCCCTCGGCGGTTTCCCAGGAGATCTCCTGCGGGCTGGACGCGGTGAGGATTGCAAAATCCTGGCCCGCAGCGGCACCGCGCGCCACGGCCATCGCATCCGGCCCACGCACATCGCGGCTGGCCGTCACCCCGGCTGCGCCCACCACCACCGAGGTGATGTTGGCCGCCGCACCGCCCGAGTGGCAGGTGTCGTTGATCCACACCACCCGGCCGGGCAGGTTGCGCGCCAGGCTTTGCAGCTCCCAGAAATCCAGCGACGACGGATCGTTGTCGCGGTAATCGGCCAGGATCGGCATGCCAAAGCCCGAAGGGCTGAAATCCTTGTTGCCACCGTGGGCCGAGATGAAGATCAGCACCACATCGTCGGGCTGCACCCGCTGCGCAAGCTGTTTCAGCTTGCCACGCATCGCCGAGCCGGTGGCCTGGGCATCGGTCAGCACCGCCATCTGCTCGTTGGCAAAACCGAGTTGCTGCAAGGTCTGCGCCACCATCCGGGTGTCGCGGGCCACACCCGGCAAGTCCTTGATGCCTTGCACACCGTTGGCACGCACGCTGGAGTAATCCGACATGCCCACCACCAGCGCCCAGCGCTGGCGTGGCGCCGGCAGTGGGGTGCCGGGGGACGGCGCCGGGATGGGCGGCGCTGGCACGGGTGGCGCAGCGCTGCCGGGCGCCGGTGTCGGCTGTGGCACCGGGCTGGGGGTCGTTCCGGGTGTTGGACCGGGTGTAGGACCGGCCGGCAGCGCCGGCATCTGATCAGGCCGCGAGCTGTTGTCAGCAGGCACCGCTGCCGGCACCGATCCTGGCGGCGGCGGCTTCACCTCCTGCGCGCTGGTGCTGCTGGGCGCATCGCCCACCAGCGCGGTGAGTTGCTCGGCCGTGAGTTCCTTCAAGCGGTCGACGGTTTTTTCGGCCAGGCTGGCGGCGGCGCGGCGTGCGGCCAGCTCCATCGCCCGGCGCTCGCCAAACTCGCGCACCGCCGGCTCCAGGTTGGTGAACATCTGGCCACGCCCGGTCTCGGCCGCCAGCACGCTGCGGCCCACGATCACCCGGGCCTCCAGCCGCACCTCGGCGGTGCCGGCGTCCTGGCCGGGTGAGGGCCGCAGGTTCTTGTAGGCCGAAAACACCAGCGAATAACCGGCATCCTGCGCAAAGGTGACCACCACACCAGCGCCCTGGTCCATCAGCGCGTAGATCGCGGCCGACGGTTGCTGCACCTTGAAACCGCCGTCGACAAAGGCTTTTTCCAGCGCCAGGATCGCGGCCTGCACCGCTGGGTCCAGCCGGTTGGGCGCGTCGGCGGTGGCCGGGCGGTACAGCACCGTGACCAGATCGGTGCGCACGGCGGCGTGGGCAGTGCCGGGGCTGGCCAGCAGCGCCGCAGCGGGCAGCAACCGGGCCGCGGGTAGCAGCGGCGCGCCGCCCAGGGCCAGCACGGCGCGGCGGTTCAGGGCAAGGTGGTGCATGGTGCTCACAGCTCCAGCCGGGTTTTGGTCGCCGAGTGGTCGGTGAGGATCGCAAAATCGCCCACCTGCGGCTTGTAGCGCGCATCGCGCCGCACCACCTCGCACTGGCTGGTGGCCGAGCCCACACCGTCGCAGCGCACGGCCACCACCGGAATCGTATTGATCAGCTCATCGCGCTTGCCGATGCGCGCGGTGCGGGCGCGGAAGATCACCAGCTCGTCGCCGCCCTGCAAGCCGTTGCGCAAACCACCCACCACGCTGATGCTGTCGCCGTTGACGCCCAGCACCTTGCCCATCGGCCGCAAGGCCAGGTCCACCCGGCGCGACAGCTCGTCAAAGGCGCGCTGCATCGCGCGCTCGTAATCGATGCCCAGGCGCTTTTGCACCGCGGCGCCGTTTTCGTTCTCGCTGGCCAGCAGGGTTACCCGGTCGCCGGTGCTGCCACCGGTTTCGCCCACCACCTCCATCTCAAACGCGGTCTCGGGCGTGCTGGCGCGTGGGTTGTCGGCATCCTGGTAACGCGCAATCACCCGCGCCGACAGCCGCACCCGGGTGACCGACACCCGCACCCCGCCCTCGATGCGGCGCAGCTCTTGGGTGGTGCCGGTGAACATCGCATCGACCACGTAATCGGTGGCCTCGGCGGTCACGCTGGTGCTGCTGTCAAAGGTTTCAAAACGCCGGGTCTTGGCGATGGTGTCGAGAAAACGGCGCTGCACCTGCACCGGCGTGACGCCGATCTCGCGCGCCACTGCCGCCGGGAACAACAGCTTCTCGTTGCTGGGGTCGCCCATGCCGCGCACCTGCGTGTAGACCTTGGTTTTTTCACCGCGCTCGGCCAGCCGGATGCGGGTCAGGTCGGCACCGGCCGGCATGCGCACACCCCCCTCGGTGGCCACCAGCTCGGGTTTGGCGTTGGCATCGGGCGCCTTGGGTTGGGTCTGGCAGCCGGCGAGCGTGAAGGCCAGGGCCAGGCCGAGGGTGGTCCAGCCCGGCTTGGGCAAACGATGCAGGCGGTAGGTGTTCATCGGCGTCTCGGTCCAGGAGGGTTGTTAAGGATGGGTCTTGCACGGGCTTGGCATCAGGGACGTTGCCGGCGCGCCAACGTCAGGCAGCGCCAGGCTTTTTCTTGGCCGGTGCCGCTTTTGGCGCCGCCGCCGGTGTAGCAGCGGGCTTGGCAGCGGGCGCGGCCACCGTCACCGGCGCCGGTGGCGCCAGCACTTTGGCGCAGCCGTCCACCAGCGATTCGTAGGCGTAGATCGATTGCATCGACGGGATCGGCCGCACCCGCACCTCACCCAACTGCAAGGTGGCATGGGTGGCGTTGCCTTCGCGGTTGACAAAAATCAGCCGCAGCAACTGGTCATCGTTCCACTGCCTGAAGCTGCCGCCATTGACCGCCACATCCCCGGCCACCACCTTTTGCGGCTGGGCCAGGTGCAGATCGCTGGTGCGCTGGCGATGGTCGCGCTGCAGCAGCGATTCGCCGATGCGCTGCTCGGCGGGTGTGCCGGTGAAGGCGTTGACAAACGAGAAGCCGGTGCCGTCGCCAAGCTGGGCTTCGCGCGCAAAACGCACCCGCTCATCGACCGGCATCGCCGCATCCATCAGCTTGCCGGCCTCGACCGGATCACATTGGTACATGCGGTACACCAGCCCGGGCGAGCCGGTGCGAAACAAGGCTTGCTGCAGCAGCGGCTCGGCGCCGTTCTGGCCGATCCTTGCAAACACATCGGCTGATTTGGACACCGCCTCTTCCTTGTCACCCACCACCACACGAAAGCGCTGCGGCAAGCGCACAAACGAGTCCAGCCCCTGGCCGGCGGCCTTGAAGGCATCGGGGATCACGGCCGCTGCCTCCTTGGCAAACAGCAGGCCCAGCGGCATGATCGTCAGCACCTCGCCCAGCGGCCGGCCCTGGGTGGCCGCCACCACCTGCTGGCTGTAGGCCACCAGCAGGCCGGCAAACGCCGCCGTGCCGGCAACCGTGCGCAGGTAGCCCCGGGTGCTGGCCAGCATGCGGCCGCTGCGGGCGCGGTAATCGGCATAGGCCGTAGCGTCGGTGCTGGCCAGGTAGCGCAGCGCCAGGTTTTGCGCGCCCAGGTCGTTGGAAAAGGCCTGCAGCGACATGCGGCTGACGTTGTCGCGCAGGTAGGCCAGGTCGTCGGGCGCAAACAGCTTGACCAGGCTGTCGTCCACGCCCCGGCCCATCACCTCCATCAACAGCTTGGCGGCGGCCTCACGCTGGCCGATCAGCGCACCAAAC
>JANOBL010000317.1:0-2501 GCA_031411635.1 Betaproteobacteria bacterium | reverse complement strand
CATGTTGAAGGCAATGAAGTAGCTGTTGACATCCGAGCCCCGGTTCAGCCGGAAGCCTTTTTCCTGGTACTCCTTGCGCACTTCTTCAGAGTCCTGCATGCCCACCAGGTAGTCCATGCCGGTGTCGGTGCGCTCAAACACCTCGACATCGTAAAAACCCTGGCGGAACTTGCCGCGCCTGGGCACTGCCTCGCGCTCGACGTTGGAGACGATGGTGTCGATGAACGGGGTTTTTTTGCCGCAGTCGGCCAGCATGCC
Organism: Betaproteobacteria bacterium; assembly: GCA_031411635.1. Taxonomy (GTDB): domain Bacteria; phylum Pseudomonadota; class Gammaproteobacteria; order Burkholderiales; family Burkholderiaceae_C; genus Pseudaquabacterium. The sequence goes on along the minus strand of JANOBL010000317.1, from coordinate 2,243 downwards.
CGCCTCTTTGTCGCCGGGTGCGCCCTCGCAGGGATAAGGCTCGCCGCGGTAGTTGGGGTTGCGCTGCATCACATGGCGGCGCTCTTTTTGCATCTCCACCATCATGTAAGGCCCGGTGCCCACCGGCCAGGTGTCGAGTGTCAAGTCCCGCTCGGCCATGCCGGGCTGGGCGTAAAACGCATCGGCCTCCCACGGCACTGGCGCGGTGAACGGCAGCGTCATCCAGTAGCTCCACTGCGGGTATTTGCCTTTGATGCGCATGCGCAGCAGGTGCTTCCCGGGTGCGCTGGCACCGGCCAGCGGCCAGCGGCGGAAATCGAGAAACGGCTTGTCCAGGCTGGCCTTGTCCAGGCCCTGCATCAGCTTGGCGTCCTCTTGCTTGACCAGTACGCCGTACTCTTTGAGGCCCACCAGGTACTCGGCAAAGGTGCTGAAGATCGGCGTGGTGATGCGGGTGGTGGCGTGGCGCTTGAGTGCATACACGTAGTCTTCGGCCACCAGCTCACGGGTGCCCTGCTGGGCAAAATCCTGCGGTTTGCGGCGCTTGCCCAACTCGCCGGGCTTGAGCCGGTGGTACAGGTACTGGCCTTGCTCGTCCTTGGCAAACGCCGGGTGCGGCTGGTACAGGATGCCAGGCTTGATGGCCACGTCATAAATGCTCTCGGCCACCGCATCGGCAGGCGCATCGTCGGGCAGCGGCTGGCCGTTTTTGCCGATGTAGCGCGGCTTGACCACCTCGCGTGCCGATTTGGCCATCAGCTCGATCGGCCGCTTCAGGTAGTGGTAGCCATAGGGCGGCTCGTAGATCGACAGCGTGTACGGGGTTTCGTTGCTCCAGTAGGACGCGGTGGGGTCCAGGTGGCGCGGCGAGCTTTCCTTGGCGGCGGTGAACAGCGTGTTGGACGCCGCCCCTTCATGCGGCCAGGGGTTGTTGTCGCAGGCGGTGAGGCCCAGGGCCGCAGCCACCAGCCACAGGCTGCTTACCACTCTCGGCCACTGTCGACAGCCTCTGCGCATGCGGCCTCCAGGCAAGGCGCCAGAAAAATTCATTCTAGGGCGGCGCATCGGCAGCTTGCGCGCTACCAGCCGATCAGCACATCGCGGCCCTGCACCACCAGTTGCACCCGCCGGCCCACTGGCAGCATCACCTTGGTGGGCACATGGCCAAACGGCAGGCCGGTCAGGATCGGCGTGGTGCACACGCTGCGCAGGTGCGCCACCATGGTTTTGTGGCCGTAACCCCGGTCCAGCGGGCTTTTGCGCCAATCGCTGAAGGCACCCAGCAACACCGCCTTCTGGCGCTGCAGCACACCGGCCTGGTGGAGCTGCAGCAGCATGCGTTCCACCCGGTACGGATGCTCGGCCACATCCTCCAGAAACAGGATGCCGCCCTTCACTTTGGGCCAATGCGCCGTGCCCAGCAGCGACAGCAGCATCGCCAGGTTGCCACCCCACAGCAGGCCACGCGCTGCCAGGCCGTCAAAACCGGCCTCGGTGCGGAAGCCCACCGCCTCCAGCTCATCCGACATGGCCTCGGCAAAACAGGCCTGGGTGATCTCGTCCACGCCGCCAGCGTCGTCGCTGCGGCCAAAGTCGTCGCAGGCCATCGGCCCGTGCCAGCTTGCGGCACCGGTGTGGGCCAGCAGGCCGAGTTGCAGCGCGGTCAGATCGGACAAGCCCACCCAGCGCAGGCCCTGCTCAACCGGGCGCGCCAGCCGGGGCCAATCGATGCGGTCCAGCAAGCGGCTCAGGCCGTAGCCGCCGCGGCAGGCCATCGCCACGCTGGGCTGGGCATCGGCCACGCGGTACAGCGTGGCCAGGCGGGCCTCGTCGGTGCCGGCAAAGCGTTGGTGGCGGGCTTTGACGCTGGGGTCCAAGCTCACCTCAAAACCCAATGCGCCGAGACGTTGACGCGCAAGCTGCAGCGCGGCGCTGCGCAGTTCAACCCCGGACGGGGCAAAGATGGTCAAGCGCGGCAGGCTCATTGAAGTACCTTCGGGCTTCGCCCTGCGGGGCGAGCCCCCTTCGGAGCGGCCGGGCAGGGGCTCATGGCGCGGCCAGGCCGGGCGGCCCATGGTGTTCGGTGGTTTCCCCGGTGGGGATGCCGGGGTTGATCTCGCCGCGCCGCGCCTGCCGCTGCGCCCGCGCCAGGCTGCGCCGGTCGGCAAAAAACTGCCGCAGCAGGGCGGCAGCCGGCTCGGCCAGCACCCCTTCCACCAGCGAGGTGTGGTGGTTCAACCGGG
>JANOBL010000316.1:0-3862 GCA_031411635.1 Betaproteobacteria bacterium | reverse complement strand
GGACTACCTGATCGTCGACATGCCGCCCGGCACCGGCGACATCCAGCTCACCCTGAGCCAGCGCGTGCCGATCACCGGCGCCATCATCGTCACCACGCCGCAGGACATTGCGTTGCTGGATGCCAAAAAGGGCTTGAGCATGTTCGAGAAAGTGGGCGTGCCCATCCTCGGCCTGGTCGAGAACATGGCGGTGCACATCTGCTCCAACTGCGGCCATGTTGAACACATCTTTGGCGCCGACGGTGGCAAGAAAATGGCGGCCCAGTACAAGCTGGATTACCTGGGCGCCTTGCCGCTGGACATCAGCATCCGCGAGCAGGCCGATTCAGGCCGCCCCACCGTGGTGGCCGACCCCGATGGCGAGATCGCGGCCATCTACAAGACCATGGCGCGCTTGATTGCGATCAAGATCGCCGACAAGGCCAAGGACTTTTCAAGCAAGTTCCCGACCATCAAGGTCAGCAAAGACACCTGAATCGGGGGGTGCCTGCCGGGTGCTCGGGGGGTTTCAGGGGATGGTTGGCTTGTGCTAGCGGCGCTACCCTCATTTTTTTGTGATGCTTCCGGAGGAATGACGATGAGCGCTTCAACTTTGATTCGGCTGTCTGCGGCGGCAGCCACCGCCGCGGGTGCATTGCTGGCGGCCACGCCAGCGCTGGCGGCGGTGCCGTCCTTCAGCGGCCTGGTGGCGTTTGGCGACAGCCTGTCAGACAACGGCCGGCTGTTTGCAATGACCTTCGGTACTTTCCCGTCGGCGCCGTACTACCAGGGCCGGTTCTCCGATGGGCCGGTGGCGGTGGAATACCTGGCCAGTGGGCTGGGCCTGAGCGGCGGGCAGTTCAAGGATCTGGCGATTGCCGGGGCCCGCACCGGCCTCAGCGGGTCGGCCGATGGGTCTGTCGGCCAGGCCACCGGCATGCTCACCCAGTTGGCGGGCTACCAGGCTTCGTTGGCCGCTGGCTCGGCTGACGCCAATGCGCTGTATTACGTCTGGGGCGGCGCCAATGACATGCGCGACGCGTTTGGCGCCAACAACGTTGCTGGCGGCATGGCGGCGGCGATCGGCAACCTCGCCGCCATCGTCAGCACGCTGCACAGCCTGGGGGCGACCAACTTCTTTCTGCCCAACCTGCCCGATCTGGGCCTGACCCCGGAGGCGCGCCAGGTGGCCGATCCTTTCCCGGGCGTGACCTTCAGCAGCCTGGCCACCTCGGCGTCGGTGACGTTCAACCAGCAGTTGTCGCTGGCCTACGGCGCGCTGGCTGCGCAGTGGACCGACGAGCATTTTTATTTCTACGATGCAATGGCCGGCCAACGCGCCATTTCCAACGGCACGCCCGGCAACGGTTTCACCAACGTGACCACGGCCTGCATCGGCACCGCAAGCTGTGCCACGTCGCTGTATTTCGACACGATCCACCCGACAGCGGCGGCCCACCAGATCGTGGGTGCCGAGATGCTGGCCGCTGTGCCCGAGCCGCAAGCCATGTTGATGATGGCCACCGGCCTGCTGGTGCTGCTGGGCGTGGCCCGGCGCCGCCAGGCTTGACCCAGCCGCGGCGGCTGTTCAGGCCGCTGCAGTTTCCCACGGCGGCAGGTCGGCGGTGGCGGGCGTTGTTGGCGCCACTGCTGCCGCAGGCGGTTCGCCAAACACCTGCTCCCCACCCAGCGCATCCAGCAGGTCGCCAATCATCGGCGCCAGCTCGCCGGTGGCGATCGCCGCATCGGCGTCGAAGTTGTCGTCCTTCTTGGCCGATCCGCCTTCAAACACACCGTCCAGAAACGTGATCTTCTTGACTTGAAGGCCTTCGGTCAGCACAAATGACACCCGGCCTGACCAGGTCAACGCCAGGCGGGTGGGCTGTTTGCCAGCGGCGATGTGCTCGCGGATTTCGGCGATGTCCAGCGCGTGGCGGGCGTAGCGCACCACCGGTTTTTCGCCGTCGGCGGCTTTCAGCTCGCAATCGCGGTCTATCGTGAAACCGGCCGGCGCCTCGCCGCTGACCAGCCATTCGGCCATGCAGGCCGCTGGTGATACCGCCGTGTTCACCCGCACCGCCGACAAGCCGGGCAGCGCCTGGGTCAGCGCGGTCAGCACCTCGTCGGCGCGGCTGGCGCTGCCGGCGTCTATCACCAGCATGCGCTCAGCCGGCGCTATCCACACCTTGACGGCGGCACGCTTGGTAAACGCTATCGGCAGCAAGTCCAGCAAAGCCTGGTCTTTCAGCTCGGTGCGCTGCTTTTTGCCGGGTTTTCGGCCGGTTTGTTTTTCAAGCTGCGCGGCCAGTGCATCCACCTGGCGCTTGATCACCGAGCCCGGCACCACCTTCTGCTCAACCATGAGCTGCAGCAGCCACTGGCCGTTGACGGCCTCGATCAGCACGCCATGGTCCTCGCCACGGGGCGGCACCCAACCCGAAGCGCGGGCCTGGGTCAAACCACATTCGGTGAAACGGGCGCCGTGCAGCGCCTCTTCTACCGTTGCCACGGTGGCCGACCAATCCGGCCCCAGGCGGTACAACATCAGGTTCTTGAACACGCTCAGGCCGCCTCTGTGTTTGAGCAAAAGGGGGCGATTGTGCCCGCTGGCCTTCAGCGGGCTTGCGCGGTGGGCGCTGGCTCAGCCCCGCCTCAACCCGGACGCAGCACGCTGCCCAGCGAGCCCAGCACCATCACCGCGCCGGCGCAGCTCAGCAGTGCCAGCACCACGCGGCGGAAGGCCAGCGGGCTGAGCCCGCGGTACAGGCGCGCGCCCAGCATCGACGGCAGGATCAGCGCCGGGATCACCGCGGCCAGCAGTGGCAGGGTCTGGGTGGTGACCGCGCCGGTGGCGATGTAGGCGGCCATCGTGGTGGCCAGCGCCGCCAGGTTGAAGTTCTGCACCACGGCGCGCTGCAAGTCCTTGTCATAGCCGCGCAACGTGGACCACAGCGACGGCACCACGCCGGTGAAGCCACCAATGCCACCCATCACCCCGCCCGCGGCGCCGGCCAGGCCGTCGGCCAGCCGGCCACCGCCGGTGATTTTTGGCAGCCGCGCAGACGCCATCATCAGCGGGCAGCACACCAGCAGCGTCAGGCCCAGGGCCAGGCGGAACATCTTGGCGTCCAGGTGCGGCAGCACCATCACTCCCAGCGGGATGCCCACCACGGCGCCCAGCAGGTAGGGCATCAGCGTGGGCAGCGACAGGCCACGCCGCACGGTGAACGCTGACAGCACCTGCCCCGCCAGCCCACCGCCCACCGCCAGCACGCTGGCCACCTGGGGCTCGATGCCCCAGGCCCAGACCGACATCGCTACCATGCCAAAGGCAAAGCCCGACACCCCCTGCACAAAACCGGCCAGCGCGGCACCCAGCACCAGCAGCGCGATCTGGCTGCTCATGGTCGGCGGGCTGTGCGCAGGCTGGCGCGGTCTGGCTGGGCTTGGGGCATCGTGGGTGGGTTAGGCTGGCGGCAGCGACCATTGCCCTCAAGCCAAGGCTGCGCTTTCCTGCGCCAGCAGCGCCGCCACCAGGCGCCGCGCGCGCGCCGTGCCGCCGGGCTTGATCTCGTCGGCCCAGGCGCCGACATACCAACTTTGTCGGACAAACACCGTGATCGTCTTTCAGGCCGTGCGGGCGCCACCGGCGCCCAGCAACTGCGCCAACAACTCGGGTGGCTGGTGGCCCCAGTCACTGATGCGGTCGTACTCGCGCACGTCGTTCCAGTCGTCGCCGATGGTCCGGCCGGTGGCGCCGATCTCCACCCGCCAGCCGCCGGGGCTGATGCTGTAGAAGCTGACCATGCGGTCGTTGGCATGCTGGCCCAGCGTGTTGGCCAGCGGTGTGGCAATCTGAAGCGCACGCTGGTAGGCCGCGCCC
>JANOBL010000315.1:0-1998 GCA_031411635.1 Betaproteobacteria bacterium | reverse complement strand
TCAGTGCAGGCTGGCCAGCGGTCCGGCGGCCGGCGCCGCCGGTAGAAACCCGATCAGGCCTTGCCCTGGTTGGCCACCGCCGCAGCGGCCTTGGCCGCAACTTCGGGATCGCCCAGATACTGGCTGCGGATCGGCTTCTAGTTGGCATCCAGTTCATAAACCAGCGGGATGCCGTTGGGGATGTTGACGCCGACGATGTCGGCATCGGCAATGCCGTCCAGGTACTTCACCAGCGCGCGTATCGAGTTGCCATGCGCGGCGATCACCAGCCGCTGGCCGCCAAGGATGGCCGGCGCCAGCACCTCGCTCCAGAACGGCATCACCCGGGCCACGGTGTCTTTCAGGCACTCGGTCAGCGGGATCTGCCCGGGCGCCAGCTTGGCATAGCGCAGGTCGCCACGCTCGCTGCGGGGATCGCTGGCGTCCAAGGTGGGTGGCGGCGTGTCGTAGCTGCGGCGCCAGATCAACACTTGCTCATCGCCATACTGGCGCGCCATGTCGGCCTTGTTCAAACCTTGCAGGTCGCCGTAGTGGCGCTCGTTCAAGCGCCAGTCGTTGACCACCGGCAGCCAGGTGCGGTCCATCTGGTCCAGTGCATGCCAAAGCGTCCAGATCGCACGCTGCAGCACCGAGGTGTAGGCGACGTCAAACTCCATCCCCGCCTCTTTCAGCAAGCGCCCGGCCTGCTGGGCTTGCGCCACGCCGGTGGCGGTGAGTGGCACATCGGTCCAGCCGGTGAAGCGGTTCTCCAGGTTCCAGGTGGATTCACCGTGGCGGATCAGCACGAGCTTGTACATGGTGGGGCAGCGGGGGGTGGCGGGGTGGGAGCGAATTCTATAATCCGACTCCTTTTCAGCCCCAGGCCCAACCCCCGTGAAGTTCCTCATCGAAAACTGGACGCTCATCCTGATGGCCGTGGCCTCGGGTGGTTTGCTGCTGTGGCAGGCGATCCAGAAAAGCGCCGGCGACGCCGTTGGCACCGCCGAAGCCGTGCGCCTGATCAACCGCGAAAAAGGCGTGCTGATCGATGTCTGCGAGCCGGCCGAGTTTGCCGCCGGCCATGCGGTGGGGGCGCGCAACATCCCGTTTGGCTCGCTCGATGGCTCCAAGTCATTGCCGTCGAACAAGGCCTTGCCGCTGGTGCTGATCTGCGCCTCCGGCGCACGCGCCAACCGCGCCGCTGGCCTGCTGCGCAAGGCCGGTTACGACAAGGCGATTGCAGTGGCCGGTGGCCTGCCGGCCTGGCGCGAGGCCGGGTTGCCGGTGGACAAATCAGCCGCCTGAACGGCCTTGCGATGCCCTGGCATGGCAGCACGCCGGCAAGGGCCAAGCGCTGCGCGCGACAATTTGCTCTCTTTCTTCACTGCCAAGCCGCCATGAACGCTGTCCGCATGTACACCACCCAGGTCTGCCCCTACTGCATGCAGGCCAAGGCCTTGCTGAAGCAGCGTGGGGTGGGCCAGATTGAAGAATTGCGCATCGATCTGGACCCGCAGCAGCGGGCGCAGATGATGGCCTTGACCGGCCGCCGCACCGTGCCGCAGATCTTCATCGGCAGCACCCATGTGGGTGGTTGCGACGATTTGATCGCGCTGGACCGCAGCGGTGGCCTGGCGCCGTTGCTGGCCGGGGCTTGACTCACCGGCGGCCGGCCGCCTGCTCAATACATCACATGATCGGCCATCGGCGGCGCTGTTGGGCCGCGCCATAATTCGCGCCGCAGCCAGCCCGTTGCCTCGTCTGTGCCGGGCTTTTGTTTTTTCCTCAGGACTCCCAGACCATGGCCGACGCCGACCCTACCCCCGTGTTCCAGATCCAGCGCATGTACCTGAAGGACTTGTCGCTGGAGCAGCCCAACTCGCCGGCCATCCTGTTGGAGCAGCAGCAGCCCCAGGTGGACATCAACCTGGCGATGTCGGCGGCCGGGGTGACCGAGGGCATTTACGAGGTCAGCGTCACCGCCACCGTGACCACCAAGGTCAAGGAGCGCACGCTGTT
>JANOBL010000314.1:0-4312 GCA_031411635.1 Betaproteobacteria bacterium | reverse complement strand
GTCCACCGCCGCCTGCGGCGTCGAGCTGCCCAGGCCGGTGGTGGGCTGCAGGTTGGGGTCGGCGTTGAAGGTGCCGTTGGCCGTGGGGCAGGCGCCCAGCGTGCCGCTGCCGCAGCCCACGGTGCGCAGCACCACGCCGGTGTTGGAGTAGGGGTTGCTCAACCACACCGACGCCGACTCGCCCTGGAACAGGCCCAGGCCACCGCGGATCTGGCCGGCCTGGCGGTTCTTGGCATCCAGTGCGTAGTTGAAGCCCAGCCGCGGCTGCAGCAGGCTGGTGCCGTCCAGGGTCTTGGTGTTGTCGATGCCAAAGCCGCCGGTCTGGCGGTTGCCGGTGCCCAGGCCGGTGACGGTGGCGGCCACCACCGGCTTGGCGGCGTCGGCATTGGCCAGCGGCTTTTCGTCTGAGCTGGACTGGTCCAGCCGCAGGCCCAGCGTCAAGGCCAGCTGCCGGTTCACGGTCCAGTTGTCCTGCAGGAACAGGCCGGTATTGGTCAGGGCCCATTGCGCCGCGGCCTCGCTGACCGTATGGCCGGCGCTGGCCGCGTTCAGGGTGTAGACCGCCGGCCGGCCGCGCTGGAAGTTCTCCAGCACCGCGGCCTCCACCTGGGCGGCGCTGGCGGTGGCGCAGTTGATCGCGCCAAAGCTGTACGTCACCGTGGCCGAGCTGTTGATGCAGCGGAAGGTGTAGTTGCCCTTGGTGTCTTGCACAAAGGCGTTGAAGATCTGGTTGCTGCTGATGTCCAGCCCGCCCTTCAGCTCATGCGTGCCCTGGGTCCAGGTGCCGGCCAGGTAGCCATCCTGGGTCTTGGTGCGCAAGGCATTGAAGTGGCGGCTGCGCTCGGTGCCGAAAAGCAGCGTGGCATTGCGCGTGCCGGTGCCGGTGGGCGACACACCGGTGAAGTTCAGCCCCACTTGCGGCATGTCGATGCGCACCAGCGGCACGCTGTTGTAATCGCGCGCCGACAGCTTGGCCTCGGTGGAAAAGTTGGGCGACCAGTCGGCAAACCACTGGCCCACCAGCGTCTCGATCGACTTGGCCTGCAGGTACACATAGCTGTTCAGCGCCAGTGCGTTGGCGTTGTAGCCGGCGGAGGTGAACTGCGGTTCGGTCTGCTCGGTCTTGTTGTAGCGCAGGCTGGCGCGGTGCTCGTCATTGATCGTCCAGTCGAGCTTGAGCAAAGTGTCCTTGACCACCAGCTCGACATTGCCCGGCACGCTGTAATCACCCACCGCCATCTTGTAGCTGTTGTTCGACACCGTGGCCGCATCGGCGATGGCTTGCGGCGTGATCAGCACATTGGTGCGCGCGTCGCCGATTGGCCCGAAATCGGGCGCGGTGCGTGAGCTGTGCAGCTCTTCGTAGTTGGCGAAGAAAAACAGCTTGTCCTTGACGATCGGCCCGCCGAGCGTGAAGCCCTTGGTCGATTCGGTGAACTTGGGCGCGTCGAAGAAAACGCCGGTGGTGTCGTTGAAACGCTGGCCCACCAGCTTGTCGTCGCGCGTCACGTAGTAGACGCTGCCTTTGAATTCATTGGTGCCGCTTTTGGTCACCGCATTGATGTTGGCGCCGGTATAGCCTTTTTGCGTGACGTCGTAGTTGCTCAAATTGATCTGCACCGACTGGATTGCGTCGATCGAGATCGGCTGCTTCAAGGTGGGCAGGTTGTTGCCCTCCAGGCCAAAGGTGTCGTTGGTGGTGACGCCGTCGATGGTCAGCGAGTTGTAGCGCGTGTTCTGGCCGGCGGCCGATATCTCGCCGCGCTCCTTGTCGGTCTGCGCAATGCGCGGGTCGGTGCGGGCGTAGTCCTGCAGGTTGCGCTGGATCGATGCCAGCGCATTGAGCTGGGCGTTGCTGATGTTGGTGCCCGAGCCCATCGTAGCGCGGTTGAACACCTGGCTTTGCGCCTGGCCGGTCACCACCACGGTGGCCACACCCAACTGGGCGTCAAAGGTCAGCGTCTCGGCCAGCGCCAGAAACACGCCTTCGCGCTGGTCAGTCACCCCGCCCTTGCTGACCGTGATGGTGTACGGCCCACCCACGCGCAGCCCGCGTGCGGCATAACGCCCACCGGCATCGGTGGTGGTGCTGCTGGAGGATTTGGACTCGGTGTGCAGGATCGTCACCGTGGCGCCGGCCACCGGCTGGCCGCTGCCGTCCACCACGCTGCCGCTGATGGCGCCGGTGGTGTTTTGGGCCAGTGCCGGCGCGGCCACGACGATGGCCACAGCGGCGCACAGCGCGCTGCGGGCAAAACCAGGCCAGAGGTTGAGGTTCATCGTTTTCTCCTCGATCAGATGGACAAGCCGGACAGGTTTGCGAAGCAATGGCGCAACAAACCCATGGCCACAATGACTGGACGGTTGGTCTTGCAAGGGTTTTGCGAGAGATTTGCAAGGCGCAGCCGCCAGGCGGCAGGGCTTTGCAAGTTGCCTGCCATGCTGCATGCGCCCCAAACTGGGTCAATTGCCTGCCAATCGGCAACTTGACAGCGCCCTGAGGCCCGGCGCCACCGGTGTTTGCCCCGTGTTGGGGCCAGGCATCACTTCGGCGGGCGCGGGCCTTCAGCGTCGGCTGGCCGTCACCCGCTGTGCTGCGGCCCAGGCCAGCAAGGCTTGTTGCGCCGCGGCCCGCGCCGATGCTGGCAAAAACGAGGCCGCCGCCGCATCCAGGCCCATCTGCAGCAGCTCACCCCAGCCAAACCCGGCTTGCAGCAGCCGCAGCGCCTCGGTGCTGTGGTCGATGCGCGACATCAGCCGGTTGTCGGTGTGGAAGGACAAGCTCAGCCCGGCCCGCCACAGTGCATGGATCGGGTGCAGCGCCAACGACGCAGCAGCGCCGGTGTGCACATTGCTGGTGGGGCAGATCTCCAGGTGGATGCCATGCTGACGCAGCTCGGCCAATACCGCAGCGGCGCCTGGCCCATCCAGCAAGTCGGCCAGCCGCACGCCGTGGCCTATGCGCTGTGCACCCAGGCGCACGGCCTCCAGCACCCGCTGGCCGGCGTCGGCCTCGCCGGCGTGCAAGGTCAGCCCCAGGCCGGCGGCGCGCACCTTGGCCAGCAGTGCGGCATGCCGGGTGGCTGGATAACCCGCCTCGGGGCCGGCCAGGTCAAAACCCACCACCCGCGCGGCGCCGGCCAACACAGGCTGCCGGTGAAACTGCAGCGCCAGATCGGCCGCGCGCTGGATCTGGGCATCAGGCTCATGGCGCATCGCGCAGACGATCAAGCCACTGGGCAGCGGGCAGCGCGACAGGCCTTCCAGCAATGCGCTGACCGCCACATCGCCCGGCACACCGTGCGGCTCAAACAGCAGTGGCGCGATGCGGAACTCGGCCAGCACACAGCCCTCGGCGAGGGCGTCTTCGGCGGCCTCAAACGCCACCTGGGCCAGTGCCTGGGGTGTGGCCATGGCGGCCACGGTCAGCGCAAAACCGCGCAAATATTCTTCCAGCGATCCGGCGTGGGCGCGTGCATCAAACCAGGCTGCCAGCGCGGCTTCATCGGCCGCTGGCGCAGCGAAACCACGCTGGTGCAGCAAGGCCAGCAAGGTGGCCACACGCAGGCCGCCGTCCAGGTGCTCGTGCAACAGCAGCTTGGGCATCTGTCGGGCTTGCTGCAACAGCTCGGGCGTGGGGGTGGGCAGCATGGCTGGATGCTAACGACATGGGATGGGCGCACCCTGTCAAAACCAGGGGCTGGCAAGTACCGTGCCCCGGCGGCCCGAGTCTTGCTATCCTGCCCGCCACCTTCATCCACTCTCTGGGAACACCAAGACCATGAAACACGCTGTGCTGGCTGAGATCGGTTTGACCATGGGTTTGAGCGTGCTTGTTACCGGGGCGCTGGCCCAACCTGCGGTGATCTACGACATGGGTGGCAAGTTTGACAAGTCCTTCAACGAGGCGGCTTACAACGGCGCCGAGCGCTGGAAAAAGGAAACCGGCAAGCCGTATCTGGACTTCGAGATCAGCAACGAGGCCCAGCGTGAGCAGGCGATGCGCCGCATGGCCGACAAGAGCGCCAACCCGATCATCGGCGTGGGCTTCAGCCAGGGCTCGACGATGGAGAAAGTGGCCAAGGAGTTTCCGAAGCTGCAGTTTGCAATCATCGACTCGGTGGTCAAGCTGCCGAATGTGGAGTCGGTGGTGTTCAAGGAGCAGGAAGGCAGCTTTCTGGTCGGCATGATGGCGGCGATGGCCAGCAAGAGTGGCAAGGTCGGCTTCATCGGCGGCATGGACATCCCTTTGATCCGGCGCTTCCAGTGCGGCTACGAGCAGGGCGCCAAGTTCGCCAACCCCAAGGTGGAT
>JANOBL010000313.1:0-4299 GCA_031411635.1 Betaproteobacteria bacterium | reverse complement strand
CTCGACAGGAAGTAGCCCTGCAGCACGCCGGCGTCGACGACGCGCCGCGCCCGCGTGCGCACGCCCTCGTCGTCGAACGGCGCGCTGCCCTTGCCGCGCAGTTCGTGCGGGTCCTCGAACACATCGATGTGCGGCGCCAGCACCTGCTGGCCGAGGCTCGCGTCGAGGAAGGTTGATTTGCGGTACAGCGCGCCACCGCTGGTGGCCTGCACATATGCACCCAGCATGCCGGCGGCCAGGGTGTTTTCAAACAACACTGGCACCTCGCAGGTGGGCACCTGGCGGCCTTTCAAACGCGACAAGGCCCGCTCGGCGGCATAGCGCCCCACTGCCTCGGGCGAGGCCAGCTCCATCGCGTCGCGCATCGAGCTGTACCAGGCATCGCGCTGCATCTGTGCGCCCTTGCCGGCAATCGGTGCCACCGAGATCGAATGCCTTGAACTGGCATAGCCTCCGCGAAACCCCCGGCTGTTGCCAGCCCAGAAATGCGCCTGCTGGGCCGAGGTGCCACCACCCTCGCTGTTGCTGATGCGGCGGTCGGTGGCAAAGGCTGCGTCTTCGCAGCGCCGGGCCAGCTCGGCCGCGCCATCGGCATCCAGCGCCCAGGGGTGGAACAGGTCCAGGTCCATGCCGGCAACATCGGGCGAGGCCAGTTCGTCGGCCTCGGGCAAGCCGGCGGCCGGGTCTTCGGCGGTGAAGCGGGCGATGTCAAACGCCGCCCGCACCGTCTGGTCCAGCGCGGCCTGCGAAAAATCACTGGTGCTGGCATTGCCCCGGCGCTGGCCGGCATACACCGTGATGCCCACCGTCTTGTCGCGGTTGCGCTCGACGTTTTCAATCTCGCCCTTGCGCACCGACACCGACAGCCCTGCGCCCTCGCTGACCTCGGCCGCCGCGTCGGTGGCGCCCAGGGCCTTGGCGATGGCCAGCGTGTCATCAATGATCTGCTGGAACTGCTCGCGGTTGTAGGCAAAACCCTGGGAGATCGTGGATCCGGACATGTGGGGAGTTCTGGCGTAGGTGGGGGACAATGATAGCCACCCACCCCGAGAAGCCTGCGGCCCATGCGCCAACGCCCTGAAGAACTGCCCACGTCGGACCACGTGCCCGAAAAACCCAGCAAGACCCGCATGAAGCAGCAGGCGCACGACCTGCAGGCGCTGGGCGAGGCACTGGTGGAGTTGCCCGCCAGCCGGCTGGCCAACACCGTGATGCCCGAGACCCTGCGCGATGCGATTGCCGAGTACCGCCGCACCCGCAGCTTCGAGGGCAAGCGCCGGCAGCTTCAGTACATCGGCAAGCAGATGCGGTTTGCCGACGAGGCGCCACTGCGCGCCGCGGTGGATGGCTTCAAGCTGGGCTCGGCCAAAGACACTTTGCTGCTGCACGAGATCGAACGCTGGCGCGACGAATTGGTGGCCGATGACGATGCCGCCACCCGCTGGGCCCAAACCTACCCGTTGAGCGACTTGCAGCGCTTGCGCAGCTTGCTGCGCGCCGCCCGCAAGGACGTGGCCGCCGCACCCGAGCAGCGCAACGGCCGAGGCTACCGCGAGCTGTTCCAGTTCATCAAGCCGTGGTTGAAGGCCGAGATCAACCCGGACACCGCGCACAACGACAACGACAACGACGATGACGAGCCCGACGATGAATGACGCCGACAAGCCCTTCGATGCAGTGCGCATCGGCTTGGTCTCGGTCAGCGACCGTGCCTCGGCCGGCGTCTACGAAGACAAAGGCATCCCGGCGCTGCAGGACTGGCTGGCGCGTGCGCTGCGCAACCCCATCCACTGGGAAACCCGGCTGATCCCCGATGAGTTGGCCGGCATCAGCGCCACGCTGTGCGAGTTGGTGGACCAGGCCCGCTGCCACCTGGTGCTGACCACCGGCGGCACCGGCCCGGCGCTGCGTGATGTCACACCCGAAGCCACGCTGGCGGTGGCCGACAAGACCATGCCGGGTTTTGGCGAGCAGATGCGCCAGATCAGCCTGCGCTTTGTGCCCACCGCAATCCTGTCGCGCCAGGTGGCGGTGATCCGCGGCCAGGCCTTGATCATCAACCTGCCGGGCCAGCCCAAGGCCATTGCCGAGACCTTGCAAGGCCTGCCCCAGGCCCAACCACCGGCGCCTGGCATCTTTGCTGCCGTGCCCTATTGCCTCGATCTGCTGGGCGGCCCCTATCTTGAATGTGACGCGGCGCTGTGCCAGGCGTTTCGGCCCAAGTCGGCAGTGCGCCCGCCCAAGGCCTGAGCCGCCCGCAGACAGGCCCCAGCCGCTTTGTGACTACCACCCCCACCGCATCGCCGCCCCCATTGCTGTGCATCGACCCGGCCCGCCGCAGCGTTCTGCTGGCTGGGCGGCGCATCACGCTGGGGGGCCGGGCCTTCGATCTGGAGCGGCGCGAAGCGCGCCAGCGTGCGGCGCAGCAGCGCCCGCGCCGGGCCTTGATGGGGGCCGGCGTGCAACAAGACCTGCTGCGCCGCGATGCGTTTGCGGTGGCGCGGCGCATCGAGCTGCTGTGTGCGCTGGATGCTGGGGCCGCCCCCGCCCGGCATCCCAAATCGGACATGGCGTTTTTGCTGCTGACCTTGGGCCAGCGCAACGGCGATCCAGCCCATGTGCGGGCCGTCGAATTGGCCTGCCTGGCCAGCCAGGAGGTGCTGCACCCCGACACCACCACGCTGATGCATCGCGAGGCCACCGAGTACCTGGCCCAGGCCCGGCGCTGGCTGGCCGAGCACAGCCGACCAGTGCGGCGGGTGGTGTGACGGCCTGGCTGCCGGCTACTTGACCAGCCGGTTCAGCGCCACCGCATCAAAGCACTCGGTGGTCTGCGCATCCTGCGGCACGCAGTCCTGGCCCGGCAGTTCACGCGCACCGGCAGAGAGCTTTTCGATCGCCTGCCACAGCAGCATGATCTGGTGCTCATGGCTGCTGGCGTTATCGATCAGACCCTTCATCGCCAGTGCCACCGGATCGTCGCCCTGGGTCACGCCATAGGCTGAAAAACCCAGCTTGGCCGCCACTTGCTCGCGCTGCGCATCGGCCGACTTCATCAAAATGCGCGCCGGTATGCCCACCGCCGTGGCGCCGGGTGGCACCGGCTGCAGCAACACCGCGTTGCCGCCTACCCGGGCGCCATCGCCCACGGTAAAGCCGCCCAGCACCTTGGCACCGGCGCTGACGATCACGCCCTTGCCCAAGGTGGGGTGGCGCTTGGTGCCTTTGCCCAGCGAGGTGCCGCCCAGCGTGACGCCCTGGTAGATGGTGCAGTCGTCGCCCACCTCGGCGGTTTCACCGATCACCACGCCCATGCCGTGGTCGATGAAAACACGGCGGCCGATGCTGGCACCCGGGTGGATCTCGATGCCGGTGAGAAAACGGCCGATGTGCGACGCAAACCGCCCGGTCCAGCGCCAGCCGCGCAACCAGGCCGCATGCGCCAGCCGGTGCCAGATCAGCGCATGCAGCCCCGGGTAACAGGTGATCACCTCCCACATCGAGCGCGCAGCGGGGTCGCGCTCACGGATGCAGCTTATGTCTTCACGCAGGCGGCTGAACATGGTGTGGCGGGGGTGTAGAACGGCGAAATCGGTCGGCCAGTGTATGCGGCGCCCAAAGGGCTTACAGGGCGGCGGGGCGGACGGTCAATAAGGCGATCAAGCCGGCTTGCTAACCGCTCTGGCAATGCCGCGCAAGATATGGATTTCCTCGTGCGTGAGCTGGGCCCGGTTCAGCAACTGCTGCAACCGGGGCATCAAGCGGCGCGGCACGGCCGGGTCGAGAAACCCGATCTGCACCAGCACTTGCTGCCAATGGTCCAGCGCGCCGGCCACTTCATCGGCAGCCGCCAGCACCGGCGCGGCTGTGCGGGGCTGCACCGCAAAACCACCCAGGGCCTGGCGCCAGTCATACGCGATCAACTGCACCGCCTGCGCCAGGTTCAGCGAGCCGTAGTCCGGGTGGGTGGGGATGCTCAAGCAGCTATGGCAGCGCCAGACATCGTCGTTGGCCATGCCAAAACGCTCGCTGCCAAATACAAACGCCACCCGCTGCAGGCCGCTGGCGGCGTCAACAGCCAGGCTGGGCAGATGATCGCGCGGCGCCAGCGTGGGCGGGCCAAAATCTCGCGGCGTCATTGCGGTGGCGCAGGCATGGGTGATGCCGTGCAGCGCCTCCGCCAGCGAGCCCACGATGCGTGCCCGCACAAGAATGTCGGCCGCGCCACTGGCCATCGCCACCGTGTCTTGCTGGCTCAGCACATCGGCAAAACGCGGTTGCACCAGCACCAGGTTCGAG
>JANOBL010000312.1:0-4676 GCA_031411635.1 Betaproteobacteria bacterium | reverse complement strand
CGCTGCAGCTCGTACAGCGCCTTGGTGGTGATGATGGCGCCGGTGGCGCCCACCGGATGGCCCAGCGAGATGCCCGAGCCGTTGATGTTGACCTTGGCCGGGTCGAGGTCGAGCTCCTTGCTGACGGCGCAGGCCTGGGCGGCAAAGGCCTCGTTGGCCTCGATCACGTCCAGGTCGCTGATCTTCAAACCCACACGTTTGAGCACCGCGCGTGTGGCCGACACCGGGCCGATGCCCATGATGGTGGGCTCAACCCCGGTGTGGGCATAGCCCACCAGCCGCGCCATCGGTTTCAGGCCACCGGACTTCACCGCATCGCCGCTGGCCAGCACCACCGCGCCGGCGCCGTCGTTGACACCCGAGGCATTGCCGGCGGTCACCGTGCCGTCTTTCTTGAACGCGGCGCGCATCTTGCCCAGCGTCTCCATCGTGGTGTCGGCTTTTACATGCTCGTCGGTGACGAACTGGGTCGTGCCCTTGCGGGTGACGATCTCCACCGGCACGATCTGCTCGGTAAAGCGGCCGGCGGCGATCGCTGCGGCGGCGCGCT
This sequence comes from Betaproteobacteria bacterium, assembly GCA_031411635.1. Lineage (GTDB taxonomy): Bacteria > Pseudomonadota > Gammaproteobacteria > Burkholderiales > Burkholderiaceae_C > Pseudaquabacterium. The sequence continues at coordinate 4,126 of JANOBL010000312.1, read as the reverse complement.
GGTGGCTCAACACCGCCAACTCGTCCATCATCTGGCGCGTGATGCCAAACTGCGCGGCCACGTTCTCGGCGGTGATGCCCATGTGAATCTTGTGGAACGGGTCGTGCAGGATGCCGACCATGTAGTCGATCAACTGGGTATCGCCCATGCGCGCGCCGAAGCGGGCCGATGGCGAGATGTACACGCCGCGCGACATCGACTCGGCACCGGCGCCAATCGCCATCTCGCAGTCTCCCAGCGTGATGGCCTGCGCCGCCGACACGATGGCCTGCAGGCCCGAGCCGCAGAGCCGGTTGACGTTGAAGGCCGGTGTCTCCTTGGGCACCCCGGCCGCCACTGCCGCCACCCGGCCCAGGTAGGCATCGCGGGCCTCGGTGGGGATCACCGTGCCCATCACCACATGGCCGATCAACGCTGCATCGGCGCCGCTGCGCGTTATCGCGGCCTTCATCGCGGTGGTGGCCAGGTCGATCGGCGGGGTGTCTTTCAGCGTGCCGCCAAAAGTGCCGATTGCGGTGCGCGCGGCGCTGACGACAAAAACATCACGGGGGGTGCTCATCCTGGGGCTCCTGGGGTTGGGTGGAAAAACACGCAGCTTACGCCAGCGTCAGGGCGGTGGGTCGGCGCCGCCGGGGTCGTCACTTTTGACGAGGCCGATTGCCCGCATCGGGCGAATAATTTCGATCGTGACGGGGCTCAACATCGCCGCAGCGGCGTCAAGGGGATGGCAGTGAGTTCAAACCAGGCCCGACAGCCCAGGTTGTCGATCAGTGGTGACGGCCGCAGCGCAGTGTGGTTGTCGCTCAGGCGCATCGGCTTGCTTGCCGCAGTGCTGGGCTTGCCCCTGGTCGCCGGTTGCGGCTTGACGGTGGTGCAACGCACCCTCGCGGCAGGCGCCACCGGCGCCTCGCTGACACCCAGCGCCGAGGTTGAGCAAACCTATTACCTGGGCAGCTTTGACCCACGCAACCAGTTCACTGGGCGCCAGCGACAGCGAGACACAAAACGTCGAAGCGGCTTTGAAAGCTGCACGCAAGCAGCGTGAGGACATGATCTTCCTGCGCCCGGCCAGCAGCTATCTGCGCTCGGTGTATGCAGCCACCGTGACCCAGGTGGACCCGGCGCTGCAATGGCAAAACATGCTGCTGGAGGGCAGCAGCCTGGTCAGGCTGGCCCGCACCCCGGGCAGCTTGTTCAATGGCAGCAACGACAAAAACCGCAACCGCGCCGAACTCGACAAAGCCTTCTGGCAAAACATCAACAGCGTCAAGCTCGGCGCCGCCGGCAGTGCCAACTTCGTCGTTGCCAAGGACGATGTGGGCAACTGGTATGTCAAGGCCATGGGCTCGGATCCCAAAGCCATGGTCGACGCGGCAAAAAACCTGGCGCTGTACAACGCCGGTGCCGCGATCGACACCAACCTGCTGCGCATGCAAGAGCTGCGCAGCAAGATCGACACCGAAAACAGTGTCGAGCGCCGGGCCGAGATGCAGGCCGAGATCGACGGCCTGGGCGGCAGCGCCAGCGGCCCGGCGGTGGCCGAGCGAACCCGCACGGTGGCGCTGTTCCGCCAACACTACGATGCGCTGTCGGGCCAGCACCAGCAAGGCCTGGCCGACCGGCTGGCCGGCGGTGGGCTGCTGAGCGAGCTGCGCTACCGCTGGACCAAGACCTTGGACAAGTCCGACGGCAGCGCAGCGGTGCTGGCCATGCTGGACCGGCAGGACGTCAAAGACAAGCACCAGGCCGCCGTGGACGCACTGGTGACTACGCTGGACAAGGCGCCCAAATCGGCCGCCGGCACGGCGAGTCGGTGAGCACCAGGCCGCCGTCACCACGCTGAAAGACCGCCTGGCCTTGCTGACCGCCAAGCAAGCCCTGCTCGATGCGGCCAAGGCGCAGCAGGCCGAAGCCGTGAGAGACGTGGATGGGGTGGTCAAGGCCCTGATCGCTGACCTGGTGGCCAAGCGCCTGCAAGTGATCAAAGACACCGAAACGGCCGTCAACATCATCGGCCGCAACAGCCCCTGATCGGTGGGTGGCCCAAGACGATGGATGTGGCGCCGCGCCGCGCAGCGCGGCTGGCGCCGTCACGTTGGCGACCGCCAACCGCCGGGCCCGGTGTTTCAATGCCGCTGCCCGCCGCCAAGCCTGCGCCGCCCGGCACCCACACCCCAAAGGAGCAACCCATGTTCGCTGACCCCTCCCCGCGCACCCGTGAGCTGCTGGACCGCATGAATGTGTTTTTCGACCAGCACATCTACCCCAACGAAGCCCGCCACCACCAGGAGTTGCACGACCGGCGCAAGACCGGCGACGAATGGCAGCCGTCCAAGCTGGTGGAGGAGCTGAAGCCGCTGGCCCGCGCCGCCGGGCTGTGGAACATGTTTCTGCCGCACAGCGAGCGTGCACCGCAGGGGCTGAACAACCTGGATTACTCGCCGCTGTGCGAGGTGATGGGCCGGGTGGGCTGGTCGGGCGAGGTGTTCAACTGCTCGGCACCCGACACCGGCAACATGGAGACGATCGAGCGCTACGGCAGCGCCGCGCAAAAAGACCGCTGGCTGGAGCCGCTGCTGGCTGGCGAGATCCGCTCGGCGTTCTTGATGACCGAGCCGGCGGTGGCCTCGTCGGACGCCACCAACATCCAGACCAGCATCCGCCGCGAGGGCGACGAGTACGTCATCAACGGCACCAAGTGGTTCTCGTCGGGCGCCGGTGTGCCCACCTGCGCGATCTTCATCGTGATGGGCAAGACCGATCCGGACGGTCCGCGCCATGCGCAGCAATCGATGGTGCTGGTGCCGCGCGATACCGCGGGCGTCACGGTGTCGCGTCATTTGAGCGTGTTCGGCTACGACGATGCCCCGCACGGCCACATGGAGGTGGTGCTGGAGAACGTGCGGGTGCCGGTGGCCAACATCCTGCTGGGCGAAGGCCGGGGCTTCGAGATCGCCCAGGGCCGGCTGGGGCCGGGCCGCATCCACCACTGCATGCGCTCGATCGGCGCGGCCGAGCGCGCGCTGGAGCTGATGTGCGACCGGCTGCAAAACCGCATCGCGTTTGGCAAGGCCTTGTCGCAGCAATCGGTGTGGGCCGAGCGCATCGCCGACAGCCGCTGCATGATCGACCAGGCCAGGCTGCTGACACTGAACGCCGCGCACCGCATGGACGTGGCCGGCAACAAGATGGCCAAGGCCGAGATTGCGATGATCAAGGTGGTGGCACCCAACATGAGCTGCAAAGTGGTGGATTGGGCGATCCAGGCCTTCGGCGCCGCCGGTGTCAGCCAGGACACCTGGCTGGCCGAGGCCTATGCCCACCAACGCACCGTGCGCATCGTGGACGGCCCGGATGAGGTTCACCGCAACGCCATTGCCCAGATCGAGTTGGGCAAGCGGGCTGCGGAAAAAGCGGTGGCTTCACCCGCAGTGGTTTGACCGGCAGCGTCTAGCGGTAGATACCGTCCCACGGCCCGGGTTGTACCTGGGCCGTCAAGCCATCCTCGCTGGCGGTGGGCCGGTTCAGGGTGAACAGGCTCTCCGGTGTGACCACCGAGAAATCCATATAGCCCAGCCGCGCCAGCGGCCGCATCTTGCCGGTGTCCACCAGGCCATCGGCAACAAACTGCTCATCGATGTACACCGCCACCACCTCACCAATCACCAGCGTGTAGCCCTCAGGCACCACGCTGGACCCGGGGCGGGCAGGGGGTGCGGGCAATTCAATCGTCTTCCACAGCCGGCATTCAAACGCAGCCGGCGCTTGCGCCACAAACGGCGGCTTGACCAGCAGCGATTTGCCCTGCGCCAACCCGGCCAGCGCAAATTCATCCACACCACGGGCAACAGGGGCCGAGCTGAGGTTCATCGCCTCGCGCAAATCCCAGTTGGCGATGGAGCAGGTGAACTCACCCGTCTCCTCGATGTTGCGCAGGCTGTCCTTGCGGCCACCCGAGCTGAACATCACCATCGGCGGCCGGTCACTGATGGCGTTGAAAAAACTGTAGGGCGCCAGATTGGGCACACCGTTGCGGTCAACACTGGCAATCCAGCCGATGGGGCGTGGCACGGCCAAGGCCTTGAACGGGTCAAACTTCAGGCCCGGCGCGCGGGCGGAGGTGGGG
>JANOBL010000311.1:0-8063 GCA_031411635.1 Betaproteobacteria bacterium | reverse complement strand
CTCCGAGCCGCCGCGCAGGATGGCTGCATTGCCACTCTTGATCGCCAGGCTGGCAGCCTCGATCGTGACATTGGGCCGGCTCTCGTAAACCATGCCAAACACACCCAGCGGCACCCGCATCTGGCCCACGCTGATGCCCGACGGCCGGCGCTTGACGCCCGATATCTCGCCCACCGGATCGGCCATCGCGGCAAGCTGCTCGCAGCCTTCGGCCACGGTGTGGATCACCGCAGGGCCCAGCTTCAGGCGATCCACCATCGGGGCGGCCAGTACAGCGTTGCGGGCTGCTGCCAGGTCTTGTTCGTTGGCCGCCGCCAGCGGCAGGCCGGCCTCGCGCAGCCGGCGCGCCAGTGCACGCAAGGCCTGGTTTTTAGCGGCTGTGCTGGCCTTGGCCATCAGGCCGGCGGCTGCGCGGGCGGCCAGGCCCACATGGGCCATGTACGCAGGGATGTCGGTGGGGGTCATCAAACAATTTTCCCAGATCGGCCCGGCACTGTCGCGCAGAGTGCGCAGTGCACTGATTGCATGCGTTTCAGCCAATGGTTTGTATGCAATCTGCCCCTGCGCGGTGCGCAAATAATCACCAGCCGCTGGCACGGCGCTTGCTGATGACACCAGACTGAACGGAGGTGCGCATGTCCGCTTCGCGGCTCGAATTGGTTCAACTGGTCAAACGCTACGGCGCCACCACGGCGGTGGACGGCATCAACCTGACGATAGACGCCGGCAGTTACTGCTGCTTGCTGGGGCCGTCGGGCTGCGGCAAAACCTCCACATTGCGCATGATTGCCGGGCATGAGATCGCCAGCGACGGCGACATCGTGCTGGGTGCACGCAACATCACCCGCTTGCCTGCTGCCGAGCGTGGCACCGCGATGATGTTCCAGAGCTATGCGCTGTTTCCGCACCTGTCGGCGCTGGACAACGTGGCCTTCAGCCTGAAGATGCGCGGCGTTGACAAGGCCCAGCGCCAGGCCAAGGCGGCCGCGTTGCTGGAGCGGGTGTCCTTGGGCGCGCTGGCGGCACGCTTGCCGGCCGAGTTGTCGGGTGGCCAGCAGCAGCGCGTGGCGCTGGCGCGGGCCTTGGTCACCGAGCCCAAGGTGCTGCTGCTGGACGAGCCCTTGTCCGCGCTGGACCCGTTTTTGCGCGTGCGCATGCGGGCCGAGCTGAAGGGCTGGCAAACCAGCCTGGGCATGACTTTTGTGCATGTCACCCACTCGCAGGAAGAAGCGATGGCGCTGGCCGACCGGGTGGTGGTGATGAACCAGGGCCGCATCGAGCAGCAAGGCACGCCGCACCAGGTGTTCAACGCACCGCACAGCGAGTTTGTCGCCCGCTTCATGGGTGGGCACAACGTGATCTCGCGCGATGGTGGGCTTGGGCCGGTGGCCGTGCGGGCCGACAAGACCCGGCTGTCACGCCAAGCGCTGCCGGCGGCCCCCACCAACCTGCCCGCCACCGTGCGCGGCGTGGAGTACCAAGGCACCCATGTGCTGTTGACCCTGGCATCAGATGCGGTGCCCGAGTTCATCGTGATGATGCCCGAGGCCGAGTTTGATGTTGCTCCCTGGGCGCCCGGCGAGTCGGCCTGCGCGCATTGGGCCGACACCGACATGCATGCCCTGGCTGCTTGAAGCAAGCCGCCCCCCCAGAGCCACTGTCCCTTCACCCGCCCCACCACCCCGAGGAGATCCCCATGGCCCACGAGCCCGTCATCGAATCCCAGGACAAAACGCTGATCGAATCCACCGGCCTGCCGCGCCGCCAGATGCTGCAAGGCCTGGCCGGCATCCTGGCCGCCGGCACTTTCCCGGCGGTGCATGCGCAAGACAAGATCGTGCTGCGCTACCTGGGCACCGCAGTGAATCAGGACAAGACCATTGCCGAGAAGTTCAAGGCCGACACCGGCATCGAGATCCAGTATGTGGCGGTGAATACCGACGAGGTGACCAAGCGCGCCGTCACCTCGCCCAACAGCTTCGACCTGATAGACACCGAGTACTTCTCGCTGAAAAAGATCGTGCCCACCGGCAATCTGAAGGGCATCGACACCAAGCGCATCAAAAACGCCGACAAGATCACGCCGCTGTTCACCAAGGGTGAAGTGGCCGGCAAGAAGGTGGGCGACCAGGGCACCGCACCGAAGAAGGTGATCTACCTGGAAGGCGAAAAGAGCAAGGTGTTTGCCAAGTCGCCCACCCAGTACATGTCGCTGATCCCCACGGTCTACAACGCCGACACGCTGGGCATTCGGCCCGATTTGATCAAGCGGCCGATCGACTCGTGGAAAGAGCTGCTGAACCCCGAGTTCAAGGGCAAGGCGGCGATTTTGAACATCCCGTCGATCGGCATCATGGACGCGGCGATGGTGGTGGAGGCCAGCGGCATCTACAAATACCCCGACAAGGGCAACATGACCAAGAAAGAGATTGATCTGACGATCAAGACCTTGATCGAGGCCAAAAAAGCCGGGCAATTCCGCAGCCTGTGGAAAGACTTCAACGAGAGCGTCAACCTGATGGCCTCGGGCGAGGTGGTGATCCAGTCGATGTGGAGCCCGGCCGTCACTGCGGTGCGCAGCAAGGGCATTGCCTGCACCTTCCAGCCGCTGAAAGAGGGCTACCGCGCCTGGGCCGCCGGCTTCGGCCTGCCCGCCACCTTGAGCGGCAAGAAGCTGGACGGGGCGTATGAGTTCATCAACTGGTTCCTGGACGGCTGGGCCGGTGCCTACCTGAACCGCCAGGGCTATTACAGCGCGGTGCTGGAGACCGCCAAGTCCAAGATGGACGCGTACGAGTGGGCTTACTGGATGGAAGGCAAGCCGGCCGAAAAAGACATCAAGAGCCCCACCGGCGATGTGCTGCACAAGGCCGGTGGGCTGCGTGATGGTGGCTCGTACGAGCAGCGCATGAGCGGCATTGCCTGCTGGAACGCGTTGATGGACGAAAACACCTACATGGTGCAGAAGTGGAATGAATTCGTCGCGGCTTGATGCACAAGCTCCCTCCCCCTCCAAGGGGGAGGGAGCAAGAGGCCCGATCTCGTCTGACACTTGGCTGAACCAACCACCATGCAAACCACCTCCGAGCTGAAATCCGGCCCCGCCGCCTGGCTGCAAGCCGGGCCCTTCGGCGCGGTGTTTGCCTTCTTCTTCATCCTGCCGCTGCTGCTGGTGGCGGCGGTGAGCTTCTGGCCGACCAGTGACTACGAGTTGGTACCCGGCTTCACGCTGCAAAACTACATCTCGATCTTTGACGGCTGCAGCAACTTCACCGACACCTGCGTCACCTTCAAGACCTACGCCTCCACCGTGGGTTTCAGCTTGCTGACCTGGGCCGTCACCCTGGTGCTGGGTTTTGCGATTGCCTACTTCCTGGCTTTCCATGTGCGCAGCCCCGGCATGCAGACCCTGCTGTTCGTGGTCTGCACGATCCCGTTCTGGACTTCCAACGTCATCCGCATGATCTCGTGGGTGCCGCTGCTGGGCCGCAACGGCGTGGTCAACAACGCGCTGATGGGTTTGGGCGTCGTGGACGCACCGCTGGAGTGGCTGCTGTTCTCCAAGTTCTCGGTGGTATTGGCCTTTGTGCACCTGTACACGATGTTCATGCTGGTGCCGATCTTCAACTCGATGATGCGCATCGACCGGGCCTTGCTGGAGGCGGCTGACGATTGCGGCGCCAGCGCCTGGCAAACACTGTGGAACGTGATCGTGCCGCTGTCGCGCACCGGCATCCTGATCGGCTCGATCTTCGTGATAACGATCGTGATGGGCGACTTTGTCACTGTCGGCGTGATGGGCGGGCAGCAGATTGCATCGGTGGGCAAGGTGATCCAGGTGCAAACCTCGTACCTGCAGTTTCCTCTGGCGGCCGCCAACGCGGTGGTGCTGCTGGCGGTGGTGCTGATGATCATCGTGGCGCTGAACCGGCTGGTTGATCTGCGCAAGGAGCTTTGAAATGGCCGCGAACCGAGCCGGTGAAAAACGCGCCAAGGGCTTCTTGCCACTGGCGCTGTTGTTTGCTGCTTTTGTGCTGTTTTTGTATGGCCCGGTGATCACGATTTTTGTGCTCAGCTTCCAGGGGCCCGAGGGTGGCTTGACCTTGCCGATGCGGGGCCTGTCCACCCACTGGTACCAATCGCTGTGGCAAGGCCTGGGCGTGGTGGACATCAGCGCGGCTTTGAAACGCTCACTGGCGCTGGGCACGGTGGTGATGCTGTGCACCGTGGTGCTGTCGCTGGGCGCCGGGCTGGCCTTCCGCAAAAAGCTGGCCGGCGCCAATGCGCTGTTCTATGTCACGGTGGCGAGCTTGATCATGCCGTCGATCATCGTCTCGCTGGGCATTGGCCTGGAATTCCGTCTGATCGATGGCGCGATCAAATGGGGGTTGGCAACGATAGGCGCCGAGAGCGCGCTGGAGGGCTTTGCCACCTCGCTGGGCCTGTACACCTCGGGCCTGGGCGCGCATCTGACCTGGACCTTGCCATTTGGCCTGCTGATCATGTTTGCGGTGTTCAACCGCTTCAACCCGGCCTATGAAGAAGCCGCACGCGACCAGGGCGCCACACCCTGGCAAACCTTCCGCCATGTGGTGCTGCCGCTGATCGCACCATCGGTGGTGGGCATCGGCATGTTCGGTTTTACCTTGAGCTGGGACGAGATTGCGCGCTCGTCGCAGGCCATTGGCGATGCCAACACCTTGCCGCTGGAGCTGCAAGGCCTGACCACCACCGTCACCACGCCAGCGATTTACGCGCTGGGCACGGTCACCACCGGTATCTCGCTGCTGGTGGTGGGTGTGGCGCTGGGCGCCAGCGCGGCGCTGCGGCGGCGACGCGCGGCACGATGACAGCCGGCGCGCCAACCCCGCCGGCGCCCGCCCCGGCGCTGGCCGCGCTCAGCGATGCCGAGATCCACGACCACCTGGTGGCAGCGGTGCTGGACCAGCGCCTGCTGCCCGGCACCAAGCTGATCGAGGACAAGCTGGGCCAGGTGTACGGCGTGTCGCGCACCCGCATCCGCCAGGTGCTGATCCGGCTGGCGCAGGCGCAGGTGGTGACCTTGTCGCTCAATCGCGGCGCCAGCATCGCCCAACCCAGCGTGGACGAAGCGCGTGAGGTGTTTGAGGTGCGGCGGCTGATCGAGCCCACCTTGATCAGCCGCGCGATGGCCCGGGCCACTGATGCCGAGCTGGATGCATTGGCGGCCCAGATCACGCAAGAGGAGCAAGCCCGGCGCGCCGGCCAGCAGGCGCTGGCGCTGCGGCTGTCGGGTGAGTTTCATCTGCACCTGGCCTCGTTGGCCGGCCATGCCACCTTGCGCCGGATGTTGGGCGAGCTGGTGTCGCGCACCTCGCTGGTATTGATGACGTATGGCAGCAACCCACCGGCCAGGCCGGCGGCCGCGCCCAACCCGGCCCGGCCGGTGCCACCGGCACGCTGGGTGGATGCCTGCAATTGCCAGGACCACCGGGGCCTGCTGACCGCCATGCGCAAGCGCCGGCCGGCCCAGGCCCAGCAGCTCATGCTGCAACACCTGGAGGCACTGGAGGCCGCGCTGTGCTTCAACCTGCCCGACGCGGGCGAGCCGGACCTGGTGGCCTTGTTGCGCGGCCAGCCTGGCGCCTGAGGTTTGGCCATGCGGCTGGTGATCCTGAACCCCAACACCTCGGCCTCGGTCAGCGCCCGGCTGCAGGCCCATGCCCATGCGCTGCTGGCCAAGCGTGAGCTGGCCGGCGCCGCCGCGGTTGAGCTGAGCACCTTGACCGCCACCCTCGGCGCCAGCTACATCGCCAACGAAACCAGTTATGCGATTGCCGGCCATGCCGCGCTGGATGCCTGGGCCCGCCATGTGGCCAGCGGCGGTGGCGCCGATGCCCTTTTGCTGGGCTGTTTTGGCGACCCTGGGGTTTGGGCGCTGCGCGAGGCCACTGGCCTGCCGGTGATCGGCCTGGCCGAGGCCGCGATGCGCCGCGCAGCAAGGCACGGCCGTTTTGCCATCGTCACCGGCGGTGCAGCCTGGGTGCCGATGTTGCACAGGCTGGCGGCCTCGCTGGGCTTGGCCGATTCGCTGCTGGCGGTGCATGCCGTTGCGCCCAGCGGCGCACAGCTTGCCGCCGACCCGACCGCCGCACTGGCCTTGCTGCGTGAGGCCTGCCAAAGCGCCGCACCGGGCGTAGATGCGCTGATCCTGGGCGGTGCCGGTCTGGCGGGTTTTGCATCGCCATTGGCCAGCGCGCTGTCCATTCCGCTGATCGACAGCGCCAGCGCCGGCGTGGAGTGGCTGCTGGACGAAGCACTTGACGACATCCGCTGCGCGCCGGCACCCGGCGCAGCACCCGACTGGCAAGGCCTGGCGCCGGCCTTGCAGCGCTGGCTGGGCAGCGCTGCACCCCGCTGAGCAAGCCACAATCCGGGCGTTTTCAGCCCAGTGAGTAAGCCTTGATGCGTGTCCTGCCCCTGCTGTTGCTGTCGGTCGCCCTGCTGCTGGCCTGCGATGCCAAGCGCATCGAAAAGCTGGAAGAAGGCCTGTCGACCGAATCGGATGTGCGCAAGCACTTTGGCGATCCGGTCACCGTCGTCGAGAAGGCCGATGGCTCCAAGGTGATGGAGTACCCACGCCAGCCTGAAGGCTCAACCAACTACCTGATCACGATCGGTGCCGACGGCAAGATGAGCGCGTTGCGCCAGTTGCTGACGCCGGCCAACTTTGCCAAGGTGCTGCCCGGTTTGTCGCAAGACGAGGTGCGGGTGCTGCTGGGCAAACCGGCCAAGACCCAGCGCTTTGCACTCAAACCGGATGAAGAGATCTGGGATTGGCGCTTTATTGAAAGCGGTGTGCCCAAGGTGTTTTCGGTCATCTTTGGGCGCGATGCGAAGGTGATGTCCAGCAGCGTGGGCAATGATTCGCGCGAGACGCATACCGGCGGATGAGTCTGGCCAAACTCAACCGAGCCACGCCAATAGCGCCAACCACAGCGGTGCGGTCAGCACAAAACCTACCGTAGACAGCACGATCGTCGTCGTGGCCTCGGCCTCTTGCGTGCGGTAGCGCTGCGCAAAGATCAAGGCATTGCTGCCGGTGGGCAGCGCGGCCATCGTCACCGCCACCTGCAGCGGCAGGCCGTTCAGCCCCAGGCCCCAGTGCGCTACCACCAGCACCAGCGCCGGCAGCGCCAGCAGCTTCAGCGCCGAGGTCAGCAGCGCGCTGCGCACCGCACCAAACACCGTGCCACCGGCGGTATAGGCCAAGGTGATGCCGATCAGCACCAGGCACAGCGGCGCCACTGCGGTGCCCAGCAGTGCCAGGGTTTCGTCCAGCGGGCCGGGCAGCCGCCAACCGGTGGCATTCCACAGCAGGCCGGCCAGCACCGGCAGCACCACCGGATGGATCACCGTGTTGCGCACGGTGTTGCGCAAGGTGCGCAGCAGGCTGGCGCTGGCATCGTGGGCAGCGCGGGCACGCGCCAGGTCCAGCTCCACCAGCACCGTCAGCGTGGACAGCAGCACCAGCGCATGCAGGCTGGTCAGCGCGATGTGGATGCCCAGCCCGGCCTCGCCAAACAGCGCGGCCGCCACCGGGATGCCCACTTGCACCGAGTTGCCAAACACCACCGCGATGGCGCGCGCGGTGGGTGCGGCGGCGGCACGCTCACCGGCGTCCAGATCGGCGGCCATGTGCTCACGCTGGCGCCAGCGCTCGATTGCATAAACCACCAGCAGCATCAGCACCACCGGCGCAAAGTAGGCCAGCACCGTGGCCCAGGGCATCTCGGCGATCTTCAGCCGCGCCGTGGTGCGGAACAGCAGCGCCGGCACAAAGATGTAAAACGCCGCATTACCCAGCAGCCGTGCCGGATCGATGCCGCCGGCCGGCTCACCCAGCCAGCGCATGCGCCCGGCCACCCAGCCCAGGGCCACGGTGCAGAAGATGGCCAGCAGTTTGTTGAAGACGAGAAGCGACATCAGCGGGCCACCATGTTTGCGCAGCTTCTTGCCCCTTCCCCCTGCAAGGGGGATGGTTGTGATGGGGGTGTCGATGCCAGAGTTTTCACAGTTTCGAC
>JANOBL010000310.1:0-3096 GCA_031411635.1 Betaproteobacteria bacterium | reverse complement strand
CGAGGACTACGACCTCATCAACGCCGGCAAACAGCCGGTGACGCTGCTGCCCGGCGGCGCGTACTTTCACCACGCAGACAGCTTCGGCATGATGCGCGGCGGCCATCTCGACATCTGCGTGCTCGGCGCCTTTCAGGTGTCGGCCACCGGGGATCTGGCGAACTGGAGCACTGGCGAGCCCGGTGCCATTCCCGCCGTGGGCGGCGCGATGGACCTGGCCGTGGGCGCCAAACAGACCTGGGTGATGATGGACTTGCTGGACAAGCAGGGCCGCAGCAAGGTGGTGCCCACCTGCAGTTACCCGCTCACCGGTGTCGCCTGCGTGAAACGCATTTACACCGATCTCGCCACACTTGCGTGCACGCCGCAGGGTCTGCAGCTCATCGACAAGGTCGATGGCCTGGACCACGCCGAACTCGAACGCCTGGTGGGTCTGCCCATCGCCGCCTGACACCACAACACTGGAGACCTTCATGACCCAAGCCTTCATCTGCGACGCCATCCGCACCCCCATCGGCCGCTACGGCGGCGCCTTGTCCAGTGTGCGCACTGACGATCTGGGCGCGATCCCGATCAAGGCCTTGATGGCGCGCAACCCCGGCGTGGATTGGGATGCGGTGGCTGATGTGCTGTACGGCTGCGCCAACCAGGCTGGCGAGGACAACCGCAACGTGGCCCGCATGGCCGCGCTGTTGGCCGGCCTGCCGGTGACGGTGCCCGGCGGCACCATCAACCGGCTGTGTGGCTCGGGCCTGGACGCGGTGGGCAGCGCGGCACGGGCGATCAAGTCCGGCGAAGCGCAGTTGATGATTGCCGGTGGTGTGGAAAGCATGAGCCGCGCGCCGTTTGTGATGCCCAAGGCAGAGAGTGCGTTCAGCCGCAGCAATGCGGTCTACGACACCACGATCGGCTGGCGCTTTGTCAACAAGCGCATGAAAGAGCTGTACGGGGTGGACTCCATGCCCGAGACCGCCGAGAACGTGGCGACGGATTTCAAGATCGAGCGCGAGGCGCAAGACCGCATGGCGCTGGCCAGCCAGTTGAAGGCGGTGGCTGCGCAGAAGGCCGGTTACTTCGACAGCGAAATCACGCCGGTCAGCATCGCGCAGAAAAAGGGCGAGGCCGTCATCGTCAGCAAGGACGAGCATCCGCGTGAAACCAGCCTGGAAGCGCTGGCCAAGCTGAAGGGCGTGGTGCGGCCCGACGGCAGCGTTACAGCCGGCAACGCCAGCGGCGTCAACGACGGCGCTTGCGCCTTGCTGCTGGCCAGTGAAGCCGCAGCGGCCCGCCATGGCCTGACACCGCGTGCCCGGGTGCTGGGCTTGGCCACCGCCGGCGTGGCGCCGCGCATCATGGGTTTTGGCCCGGCACCGGCCACCCGCAAGGTGCTGGAGCTGACGGGCTTGAGCCTGGCGCAGATGGACGTGATCGAGCTGAACGAGGCCTTTGCCGCACAAGGCCTGGCGGTGCTGCGTGATCTGGGCCTGGCCGACGACGACGCCCGCGTCAACCCCAACGGTGGCGCCATTGCGCTGGGCCACCCGCTGGGTGCCAGCGGCGCCCGGCTGGCCACCACGGCGGTCAACCAACTGCACCGCATTGGCGGGCGTTATGCCCTCTGCACCATGTGCATCGGCGTGGGCCAGGGCATTGCGCTGGTGATCGAACGGGTCTAAAAGCCGGTGGACTGCCGGCCAGGCGCGCTGAGCAGACACCCAGCCGGCGCACCGTGTCGGTGGTGTCTGACACGCCAGACCGTGCCGCACTGACAAGCCACACGCGGGCTGCTGCCTAGCATGGTTGCATGTCGCCCCAGCCCACCACCGGCCCCTGCTGCAGCACTGCTGCACAGCGGGCCCGGCTTGCCTTGGCGGGTCTGCTGCTGGTGTGGGCCACATCGGTGGCTGCAGCGGATGTTGATGCCCCGGGGCGGCTGGATTTGGACCCGCCGGCAGACAGTGCGTCGGCCAGCCGTGGTGCCTGGTTGCGCATCAGCCCCACGCCTGTTGGCCCCTTGGCGGCCGACTGGCACCGGCCCGGTACCCCCACCGGCCTGTTGTTGGTGGTGGGTGTGCCGGTTGGCCAACTCGGCCAGTTGCGCTGGCAAGCGCCATTGGCGTCACCCGCACTGCCTGGCTTGGACAGCACCCCGCGCCAGATGCGTGTGAGCCTGGCCTTGACCGCCAGCGACCCGTATGCCGACCTGCGCCGGGGCATGTTGACCCGGGTGGAGCTGAGTGGCCAAACCACCTTGTCGCTGCGGCCACGCGGCGGCAAGGTGATGTTGCACCTGACGAGCCGCTGGTAAACACTTTGCCCATCCCACAAAACCCCTGACAAACCGTTGTTGAACGGCCTGTCAGGGGTTTGTTTTTGCCTTGCTGCCACCACAGGGCCCGGGTATGCCCCGGGCCTGCCAGGCTTACCAACGCTCGTTGAAACGCGCCTTGGCGGAGGCCACGCAAATGTCTTTCGGGTCACCGGCCAGGGCGTCGCATTTCTCGCGCGCCAGCTTGTAGTCGGCCTTCATGCGGGTGGTGGCGTCGTCCACCATCGCCTCGGTCACCACCTTCTTCAGCTTGACATCGGCCTTGGCTTTGTCACGCATGGTTTTGGCACCGGTCACGCACACATCTTTGGCGTTGCCAGCCAGGTCGTCGCACTTCTCTTTGGCCAGGTCGTAACGCGCTTCGTACATGGCCGTCTGCAGTTTCAGGCCGTCTTTGACATTGCCGCTGTAGTTGGCTTCCAACTGGGCCAGTGCCACTTTTTCATGGCCTTTGGCTTGCTCAACGCAGATGTCTTTGGCGTTGCCGGACAGCGTGGCGCAGCCGTCTTTCTCGACCTTGTATGTGGCCTTGATGTCGTCTTTGGCACCGTTGTAAGTGGCCTTGCTGAAGTTGCTGGCCTGGGCGCCGGCCAGGCAGGTGAGGGCGGCCAGGGCCACGGTGAATTTGCGCAGGGTGGTGGTGTGTGTCATGGGCAATCCTTGGTTCAAAGTGAGGTTGTGCAGTGATCTGCAAGCGGCCAGTTTGGGTGGCCACTGGCTGCCTGCCCAGGGGTGACCGTGCCGCCGGTGGTCGCGGTCGCGCCGGC
>JANOBL010000309.1:0-1570 GCA_031411635.1 Betaproteobacteria bacterium | reverse complement strand
CGTTGGATGCGTTGGGGTTGCGGCGGTCAAAGCGCAGCATGCCGTTGCCTTCGACGCCGATGCCGATGCCCAACAGGTTGCGCAGCGAATACGGCCGCTTGTTGCGCACCCCGGCAGAGCCGTCCTCGATCGCTTGCTCGGCACGCTTCTTCAGCAAGTCCTGCATCGCCGCAGAGCCGCCCGGATCGAACCGGCTGGTGGGCACAAAGGCGGTGGTCAGCGTCGCCGTGGCCAGGCTGGCCGGTGCCACATAAGGCAGGAACTTGCCGGGTGGCATGGACAAGGAATCGAGCCGCGCGCGCGTACCCACCACCGGGCCGAAACCCACCATCGTGGCCGCGCCCGCGCCACCGTTGTAGAACACATAGTCCACGCCCACCATGTCGGCAAAGCGCGAGTTGCCGGTGCTTGGGAAAAAGCCGGTGTCGGTCAGCGAGCCGGCGTCATACACCAGCATCAGCTTGCCGCCCAGGTAGGTGTATTGCTTGATCGCGGCAACCAGCGCGTCGCTGGCTTTCAGGTGCGCGCTGTCGGGCACGATCAGGCCGGCGATCTTGGCCGATGCGCCCTGGCCCATCGCCAGCAGCGCCGAGTCGCTGATCAGGTCCAGCGTGATGCCCTCTTCGGCCGCGCTGTCGGTCCAGACCTTGATCTGCCAACTGCTCAGATCGGCGTTGTCGGGTATCAACAGCGTCAGCCGGTCGCGTGGCGCAGCGGCCAGCGCGGCGGTGCCGGCCAGGCCCAGCAGCGTGGGCAGCAGGCTGCGGCGCAGCGTTTGAAGGATTTTTTGCGACAGCGTTGTCGGGCGCGGTGCGGGCGCCAGGCGCCGGCTCGAGCGGGGGGTGTACTTCATGAAAAACTCCTCGGTATCAGCGGGTGGGTGAAAAAAACGAGAGACGGAAAATGGCAGCGGCGGCTCACAGTGCCCTGGTGGTAAACCTCAGCGTGGTGCCGCTGTTGGCAGTGACGATCCAGTTCAGGCTGTCGGATGCGACCACGCCCCTGCCCGACGTCACGGCGGGCTGGGTGAAGCGGGCCTTGGGCAGCAGCCAGGCCAGATCGGTGAGGGCGCTGGGGTGGCTGGCGTTGAAGGTGATGACGCCGTTGTTGGCCTCGCTGGTGCTCCAGGTGGCGGCCACGCGACGCTGCGCAAAATCGGCCAACTGGGTCATCGTGTACCAGCCAAAGCTGCCCTGCGCGGCCAAGGTGTCGGCGCGCGCCAGCAGCGCATTGACCGGGTTCAAATGCGCCGCTGCGCCGGGCGGGTGGTTGTAGAACATGCGGTTGGTGCGGTGGTTGATCGCAAAGCTCTGCAGGTCCAGCAGCCACTGGCCCGACACCGCATCGGTGATGCCAAAGTCATCAAACTCTTCGAAGGTGGCGTACCTGCCCAGCGGCGTCACCGGCGAGGTCCACAGGTTGGTGGTCAGGCGGGCGCCGTTGCGCCACGAGCGCAGCAGGCCGGTGCCGATGTCGCCCACCAGGTACATCGCCACCACGCCGCGTGCTTCCAGCCATTTCACGGCCCAGGTCGGGGTATTGCCCTGGGGCGACGAGTACTCGCGGATCT
>JANOBL010000308.1:0-8598 GCA_031411635.1 Betaproteobacteria bacterium | reverse complement strand
CCCGTCCTTGAAGATGCCGCCGCGGGCACCGTTGGGCCCGTCGGTCACTTTCACCGCCGGCACGCCCAGGCGCGGGATGGCCACCGTGGTCCAGAAGTCGGCGCCGCTGAGCAGGCTGGCCTGCTCTTCAAGGCTCATCGCATCCAGCAGCGTTTCCATGTCGGGTTGGGTGTTCATCATCATCAAGCCTCCTGGTGTGAAAGACCGGCACCGGTCGGGTCGCGCTCGGCGCCGGCCACGATACCGGCGTCATGCAAACGGCCGATCTCGGCACCGGCCAGGCCCAGCACGCCGGCCAGCACCGCATCGGTATCGGCGCCCAGCAGTGGTGCGGGGCGGGTGGGCAGGCGCGCCGCTGCGCCTTCTTCGGCCGCACCGCTGCCCAGCCGCACCGCCGATCCGGCCGCCAGGTGCGGGCCGATGCCCGGTGTGTTGATGCGCTCGAACACCGGGTTGGCCAGGCTGACCCGCGGGTCTTGCTTCAGCGCCTCCATCGCGCTTTGGTATGGGCCCCAACAGACACGGTGGGCGTCCAGCACCGCCGCCACCTCGCTGTGGCAACGTGCGGCAAACCAGGGTTCCAGCAGCGCGGCAATGGCGTCGCGCCCCTGGTAGCGCTGGCCTTCGTCGGCAAAATCCAGCCCCAGGCTGGCCTGCACACCGGCCAGGGCCTGCTCTGCGCCGCAGGCCTTGACCAGCGCCTGCCACTGGCCGGCCGAGATCGCGGCCACCATCACGCGGCGGCCGTCGGCACAGCCAAAGTCGCGGCCAAACGCGCCGTAAAGCTGGTTGCCCAGCGCCGGCCGCTGCTGGCCCAGCACCGCGGCCTCGGCCAGCACACCCAGGTGCGACAGCATCGAAAACGCCATGTCCGACAGCGCCAGCTTCAGCTCGGCGCCCTGGGCCGTGCGGCGCCGGTGGTCCACCGCCGCGACGATGGCAAACGCGGCCTGGTAGGCGCAGGCGATGTCCCAGGCCGGCAGCACCTGGTTGATCGGCGCTTGCGGCGTGGCATGGCCGGTGACCTGCGGGTAGCCGGTGGCACAGTGCACGGTGAAATCCACCGCCGTGCTGCCGTCGCCATTGCCCTGGATGGTGCAACTGATCACATCGGGCCGGCGCGCGGCCAGCACCGCATGCGCCAGCCAGGGTGTGCCGATGTTGGTCAGCAGCACCCCGCTGGTGTTGGGGTCGGGCCCGGTGGCAGTGGCCAGCGCCTGCACCAGTTCCCGGCCCTCGGGCCTGCGCAGGTCGATCGCGATCGATCGCTTGCCCTTGTTCAGCCCGGTCCAGTACAGGCTGCGGCCCACCGGGTGGCCAGGGGTGCCGGGCATGCGTGGCAAGCGGCCGTAATCGATGCCGCCGCCGATCATCTCGACCCGGATCACATCGGCGCCAAACTGCGCCAAGGTCAGGCCGGCCAGCGGCGCGGCGATGAAGGCCGAGCTTTCGATCACACGCAGGGGGGTGAGCAGGGAGTGGGTCATGGTGGTTGGGGGAAGTCTTACTTGTTGCAGCAGACCGGTACAAAAAAACGCGTCAGCTCAAAAACTGGCCTGCGGGATTTGCGCCGGTGTGAACAGCGTGTACACCCGGGCCTCGGGTGGGATGGCCGGCAGGCTGGCATCCCAGGCCTCCCAGGCGGCGCGCAGCCCGGCCAGGCGCTGGGGCTCACGCAAGGCCTGGTTGGCGCGTTCGCGCTCATCGCGTGCCAGGTTGAACAGATAGTCGTGGCCGTCCATGCGCAGGTATTTCCAGTCGCCACGCACCAGCGCGCGCTGCTCGCGGTGCTTCATGCGCCAGCACAGGTCGCCGGGCCGCTGCCAGGCCGGATTGGTGAAGGCCGGCTGCAGCGGCTGGCCATCCAGCGGGTACGCCGGATCGGCCGCCACGCCGGCCGCGGCCAGCAAGGTGGCGGTCCAGTCCATCGTCAGGTTGGGGGTGTCGCTGATGCCACCGGCCGGGATGCGCGCCGGCCAACACGCCAGCAGGGGCACGCGGATGCCGCCTTCCAGCAAATCCATTTTCTGGCCGACAAACGGCCAGTTGTTGGAGAAACGCTCACCACCGTTGTCGCTGGTAAAAACCACCAAGGTGTTTTGGTCCAGGCCCTGCTGCTGCAGCGCATCCAGCAGCCAGCCTATGCCCTCGTCCATGTGGTGGATCATGCGCTGGTAAGTGGCCAGCGAGCCGCCGTCCAGATGCGCACCGCTGTTGAAGGTGCGGCTGGATTCAGCCGCATCGTCGCGTGTCAGCCAGGGCCAGTGCGGGGCGCTGTAGTGCAGGCTCAGCAGAAAGGGTTTTGCCGCAGTCTGGCGGCTCACAAAATCCACCGCGCGGCGGCTGATCAGGTCGGTCAGATAGCCTTCTTGCTGGATCGGCGTCTCGTTGTCCCACAGGTCGGGTGTGCCCCGTGGATCGGTGTGGGCAAAATAATCAGCGCCGCCCGAATGAAAGCCGTAGTACTCGTCGTAACCCGACATCCTGGGGCCAAAGTGCGGCGGGTAACCCAAATGCCATTTGCCCACCAGCGCCGTGGCATAACCGGCGCCACGCAGCAGCGATGGCAAGGTGGGATGGGCCGGTGGCAGGCCCAGGATTTTGTCGCCGCGGGCATTGGCCAATGGCTCTTCGGCGGCGCCGCGCAAGCGGTATTGCCAGCGCCCGGTGATCAGCGCAAAACGGGTTGGCGAGCACACCGCCGAGTTGGCATAAGCGCGGGTAAAGCGCAGGCCGGCGGCGGCCATCGCATCCAGCCGGGGCGACACATCGGCCGGCCGGCTGGCCGCGTCACGCGCGCCGCAACAGCCCAGGTCGGCATAGCCCAGGTCGTCGGCCAGGATGAAGATCAGGTTGGGGCGCTGGGGGTTCGGGCTGGTATTCAGGCCGGTGCTCATCGTCATTCCGCCTTCAGGTTGATGCGCTTGGCCAGGTTGGCCCAGCGCGCGGCGCCAACATCATCCGCCAGGCCCAGGCTTGTCAGACCGGCTCGTCAACCACCCGGTTTTCGATGTGGCCGAGTTGGTCGATCTCCACCCGCACCACATCGCCCGGCTGCAAAAACTTGCCCATCGCAACGCCCACGCCGGCGCAGGTGCCGGTGGCGATCAGGTCACCCGGCTGCAAGGTCATCACCTGCGACAAGTGGTGAATCTGCTGCCAGATGTTGTAGATCATGTTGCCGGTGATCTGGCGCTGGCGCAACTCGCCATTGACCATCAGCCGCATCTCCAGCGCATGCGGATCGGCCACCTTGTCGTCGGTGGTGATCCACGGGCCGATCGGGCCATGGGTGTCAAAGCTCTTGCCCAAGGTGAAGGTGGGGCTGGCCTGCTGCCAGTCGCGGGCGGTCAGGTCGTTGGCCACAAAGTAGCCGCCCACCACGCTGCGCGCATCGGCCTCTGACACATAGCGGCAGCGCTTGCCAATCACCACGCCCAGCTCGGCCTCGTAATCCATCTTGTCCGACACCTTGGGCCGGTGCACATCGTCAAACGGCGCATGGATGCAACTCACCTGCTTGTTGAACCAGAGCTGGGTCTTCGGGATCGGCATGCCGGCCTTGCGCGCTTCTTCGGCATGGTCCTGGTAGTTCATGCCGATGGCCATGTACTTTTGCGCATCGGGCACCGGTGCCAGCAAATGCACTGCCGACAGCGCATGGCCGCCCTTGGCATCTGCGCTTGCACGCGCCAGGGCCTGCGTGATCTGCGCCCGCAGCGGCGCACCGGCGGCCAGCACTTCGCGGATCGTGGCGGGGGCGGCGGGCAACAGCGTTGCCAGGTCAAACACCTGGTCTTGCCGGACGATGCCGATGCGGGTTTGGCCGTCAAGGCTGTAGCGGGCGAGTTTCATCGTGATGGTCCAGGTTGAGGTTAGGAACAGTGGGGAAAGGCTTCAGGCAAAAAACGGGGTTTGCGGCGGTGGGGCCCATTGAGATCGTGATCATGGTCGGCTGCCGGTGTCACGGTAAGTTCAGAATAAATAGATTAAGTTAATTTTTATCGATAAAAATTAGGGAAATCCATTAAACGATCGAATAGACATGCTTTAAGCCTTCGCCGATAATCAGCGCATGGACATCGCCGCGCCCGCCACCAGCGCCAAAAGCCTGACCACCCAGGCTTTTGAGCAGCTCCGTGCCGACATCCTGCTGGGCCAGTTGCGGCCGGCCGAGCGCTTGCGCATCACCGCCTTGAGCGAGCGTTACGGCACTGGCGCCACAGCCATCCGCGAGGCCTTGTCGCGCCTGGTCACCGACGGGCTGGTGGAGTCCGAAGACCAGCGCGGTTTCTGCGTTGCGGCGGTGTCGCGCGCCGAGTTGCTGGATCTGACGCAAACCCGGGTCGATGTCG
Source organism: Betaproteobacteria bacterium (assembly GCA_031411635.1). Classification (GTDB taxonomy): domain Bacteria; phylum Pseudomonadota; class Gammaproteobacteria; order Burkholderiales; family Burkholderiaceae_C; genus Pseudaquabacterium. The sequence goes on along the minus strand of JANOBL010000308.1, from coordinate 4,243 downwards.
AGGCGCTGGCGCTGCGCCAATCGCTGCAGCGCGGTGATCTGGACTGGGAGTCAGCGCTGCTCAGCGCCTACCACCGGCTGTCGCGCACCGTCGCCCCCACCACGCCGGCATTGCATGCGCTGTGGGCCAGCGTGCACCGGCAGTTTCACGAGGCGCTGATCGCTGGTTGTGGTTCACCCTGGCTGATGCGGCTGTGCCGGCTGCTGTACGACAAGTCCGAGCGCTACCGCAACCTGGCCGAGCAGCGCACCACACCCGCCACCCGCGACACCGTGACCGAGCACCGGCAATTGATGGACGCCGCGATGGCGCGGGATGCCGATCTGGCGGTGCGGCTGCTGGCGGCGCATTTCCGCGAGACCACCCAGATCATCCTGGACGCCGGCTTTGATGCGCCGCGACCACCGCTGAGAGCCTGACCCCACCGCGCGCCAAGTCCGGCCGCGTCTTCCAGTTCAAAAGGAGACATCGATGACAAAAACCGACAGCAAGCTAGGCCGCGGGGTGCTGATGGCCGCGCACTGCGCAGGCATGGTGGATCTGGTGGCGCTGCCCGTCTGGGTGGGCACGCTGATCTCGCAGTACAAGTTTGATCCGCAGCAGGCCGGTGGCCTGGTCACCTTGTTCCTGGTGGGTGCGGTGGCGGCCAGTCTGTTTTTTGCGCCGCGCTTCAACCGCATCAGTGGCCGGCTGGCGGCGCCCATCGGCTACGGCGTGTCGGCGCTGGCGTTTTTTGGCGCGTCCACCACCACTGATTTCGGCACGCTGGCCTTGCTACACGGGCTGGGCGGTTTTGCCGCTGGCACCGGCCTGAGCTTTACCCACGGCACCATCGGCCGCAGCGCCAATCCACACCGGCTGTTTGGCCTGGTCGGCATGGCGCTGGGCATTTTTGCGGTGGTGTTTCTGGGCGCCACGCCAAAGCTGGTCGAGGCAGCCGGCGGCCCGGTGCTGTTCAAGGCGTTTTCATTGGTGATGTTGGTGGCCACCGTGCTGACCGCGCTGGCGTTTCCGGTGCCGGATGCAGAGTCGGCTGCATCGCAAGCCTGGCGTGCGTCCGGCAAACGCCTGCCCACCGCCGTCTGGTACGGCATGGTGGGTGTGGGCAGCCTGGCGCTGGTGCAGGCAATGATGTTCAGCTTTGTCGAGCGCATGGGCGCAGACCGGGGTTTTGGCGTCGACAAGGTCACCGCCGTGCTGATCGCGGTGGGCATCGTCAACATGTTTCCGGCCGGCATTGCCGCGCTGCTGGACAAGCGGCTGAACCCGCACCAGGTGCTGCTGGCCGGGCCGGTGGTGCAGGCGGTGCTGGCCTTGCTGATCAGCCAGAGCAGTGGCTTTGGCCCCTATGCCGGTGCCACGGCGGTGTTTGTGGCGGTGATGCTGTTCACCCACACATTTGCGTTTGGCCTGCTGGCGCGGCTGGATGTCAGTGGCCGCGCGGTGGCGGCCACGCCGGCAATGATCATGATCGGCTCAGCCATCGGCCCGATCCTGGGCGGCACGCTGGTCAAGGCCATGGGCTACGGCGGCCTGGGGCTGGCCGCGCTGCTGGTCGACGGCCTGGCGGTGTGGCTGTTCTTGCGCATGCAACGCCAGGCCGGGCTGGCCGAAACGCAAGCCAGCGCAGCAGCCTGAGCCCCGCCTGAAACTGCACGGTATGCTGCCGCCCCATGGCACTCCAAACCCTTGAATTGCAGTCTGGCCCCAACCCGGTGGCCAGCATCGTGGTGTTGCACGGCCTGGGCGCCGATGGCAACGACTTTGTACCGATCGCGCAAGAGCTTGACTTGTCGGCGGTGGGCGGGGTGCGCTTCGTCTTTCCGCATGCACCGGTGCGGCCGGTCACGCTGAACGGCGGCTATCAGATGCGCGCCTGGTACGACATCCTGGGCGCAGACCTGGTGCGGCGCGAAGACGAAGCCGGCTTGCGGGAGTCCCAGGCCGACATCCAGGCCCTGCTGGACCACGAAGCCGCACGCGGCATCCCACCGGCGCGCACCGTGCTGATGGGTTTTTCGCAAGGCTGCGCAATGAGCTTGATGACCGGCTTGCGTGCACCCCAGCGCCTGGCCGGCCTGGTGGGCTTGTCGGGCTATTTGCCGCTGGCCGACACCACCGCGGCAGAGCGCAGCGCCGCCAACCAGGGTGTGCCGGTGTTTCTGGCGCATGGCCGTTTTGATCCGATGGTGGTGCTGGCGCGCGGCACGGCGTCGCGCGATGCACTGCAGGCGTTGGGTTATGCGGTGGATTGGCATGAGTACCCCATGGAGCACTCGGTCTGCCCTGAAGAGATCACCGACCTGAACCGCTGGTTGCTGAAGGTGCTGGCTTGACGGCATGCGCAGCCCGGGCAAGACGCCTGGGTAACAGGCGGTGAGCCCGCGCCAGGGCCGATCCGGGTATCGATGCACCGGTGCATGCGCCATCGTCCGGCGCAACAAGGCCTTGCCAACCGCGCAGCGGCCAAGCTCTGGAAACCTTGATGACCGCTCGCAAGACCCCGTTTGTTGCGCTGGCCCTGGCTGCCGCAGTGGCCGGCCCGGCCCTGGCCCAGGACAAAAAGCCCATCGAGCTGCGTGACGCCAGCGGCGCACCACCCAAAGGCAACCCCTGGGTGACGCAGATCGAGCGCTTTGCCAAGAACGTCGAAGAAGAAAGCAAGGGCGAGCTGAAGATCGCGCCGTTTTTTGCCTCCCGGCTCGGCAGCGAGCAGGGCACGGTGCAGCAGGTGGCGCGCGGCCGCATCGACATGGGCGGCTACTCGGCAGGATCGGCCGCACTGGTGGTGCCCGAGGTGGCACTGCTGCTGATGCCGTTTTATTTCCGCACTGTCGAAGCGCTGGACTGCGTGCTCGCCAACCACATGGGCAAGCTGTTCAGCGACCTGTACGAAAAAAAAGCGTCAAGTTCCTGGGCTGGACCGAGGTGGGCTCGATCGCGCTGTTTGGCAAGAAGGCGCTGATGACCCCCAAGGACTTGAATGGCGTCAAGGCCGCCGCTTACGCCAACAAGACCCAGATCCTGTTCTTCTCGTCGCTGGGTGCGTCGCCCAACCCGCTGGGCCTGCCGGAATGGATCCCGGCTTTCCAGACCGGCATGGCCGAGGTGGTGACGACACCGATCACCATTGCCTTGCCGTCGGGCCTGACCAAGGTGGCGCCGGTGGTGTCCAAGCCGGGGGTCTATGACGCGCCGGCCCTGACTTTGATGAACAAGGCCACCTTCGACAAGCTGCCCAAGCCGCTGCAGGACGCGCTGCTGCGCGCCGGTGAGCGCACCCCCGCCAGCCTGTACCGCAGCGAGGTGCGCAGCTTCGAAAACGTGCTCTACGGCATGCACGAGAAGGCCGGTGGCCAGATCGTGACCGGCACCCAGGCCCAGCGCGATGTCTGGCGCACCGCGATGGAGCCGATCTATCCCAAGATCGTTGAAGAAACGGGCGGCACGTCCAAGAGCTTTTTTACAGCACTGGAGGCCGGCCGCAAAGCCTGCGCCAAGTGATCCGGCACGCCTGATCGTCGCGACGTGAGCGCCGTCCAGGCCGCCGCCCCGTCGGCGGCCAGCCATCTGGTGTCCACCTGGCACCGCATCGAGTGCCTGATCGCCATCGGCGCCTTCGGCTTCATCGCCGTGGTGTTGATCGGCGATGTGCTGGGCCGTGAGTTGTTGGGGCCGATCTACCGCGCCTTCAACATCAAGGGCCGGGCGGGGGTGTATGCCTCGCAGACGATGAGTGTTTATGCGCTGGCAATTGGCAGCTTTGCCGGCGTGGCCATCGCCACCGCCACCGGCAGCCACTTGCTGCCACGCATCGGCTTTGGCTGGGTGCCCAGCGCCTGGGGCCCGGCGATGGACCGGCTGGCCGATGTGCCGAGCGGTGTGTTCTTTGTCGGCGTGGCGTGGTATGGCTGGATCTATGTGCAATCGTCGATGAGCGCCGACCTTCGCGCCCAGGCCTTCAACATCCCCGTCTGGCCGATCCAGGCTGCGATCCCGCTGGGCTTTTTGTCGGCCGGGCTGCGCTGCTTTTTGTTTGCCGCCTGGCCGGCGCCGCGGCCGCTGCCGCCGGAGTTTCAGGAATGACCGCGCTGTCGCCGCTGGCGCTGGTGCTGCCGGTCATCCTGCTGGGCGGCATCTACAGCGGCTACTTCACCGCCACCGGGGCCGCAGCCGTGGCATGGGTGTATGCCGCCTTCATCGAGATGTTTGTGCACCGCGAGTTGAAGCTGCGTGACTTTTA
>JANOBL010000307.1:0-1799 GCA_031411635.1 Betaproteobacteria bacterium | reverse complement strand
GGCCAAAGTACGGCGCGGTGCCGGGTGCATCGGCGGCCACGGTCTTGCCTTTCAAATCGCTGATCTTGTTGATGCCGGGCTTGACCACCATGCCGTCGGCACCATAGCTTTTGTCCAACTGGAAGATCTGCGTCGTGGCCACGCCGTTGGCATTCCACACCACCCAGGTTTCCACCGTGGTGGCGGCACACTGGATGTCGCCGCTGGCAATCGCCAGGTGGCGGTCTTTTTGCGGGATTTTTTTGATCGTCACGTCCAGCCCGTATTTCTTGAACAGCCCGGCCTCCTTGGCCAGCGTGAGTGGCGCAAAGCCGGTCCAGCCCGAGATGGCGATCGCCACCTTGGTGTCCTGGGCCAGGGCGGGCAGCGCCGCGGCCAGGGCTGCGAGCACAAGAATGTTGGGCGTCAATCGCTGGGTCATGCAAGGCTCCGGTGGGTGGAAATTTCAGGCCGGCGTCCACAGCGCCGGCAGCTCGGGCAAGGATCGCAGGATGCGTGCCAGCGCGCCATCGCACACCAGCGCGGTGGCGCGTGCGATGTCGGGCGCCAGGTAACGGTCTTGTGGGATCGCCGGGCTGTGGGATCGCAGCAGCGCATGCGCCGCCTCCAGTGGGGGCGAGCTGGTCAGCGGCCGCAAAAACTCGATGCCTTGTGCGGCGGCCAGCAACTCGATGCCCAGGATGTGCGCGGTGTTGTGGATCATCGGCTGCAGCCGGCGCGCGGCAAACGTGGCCATCGAGACATGGTCTTCCTGGTTGGCGCTGGTGGGCAGGCTGTCCACGCTGGCCGGATGGGCGAGGCTTTTGTTTTCCGACGCCAAGGCCGCGGCGGTGACATGGGCGATCATGAAACCCGAGTTCAGGCCGGCATCGGCGGTGAGGAACGGTGGCAGCCGCGACACCCCGGCGTCGATCAGCATCGCGATGCGGCGCTCGGCAATCGCGCCTACCTCGGCGATGGCCAAGGCCATGCCATCCGCCGCCAGCGCAACCGGCTCGGCGTGAAAATTGCCGCCGCTGACCATGGCCCCGTCCTCTGCAAAAACCAGCGGGTTGTCGGTGACCGCATTGGCCTCGCGCACCAACACCATCGCGGCATGGCGCAACTGGTCCAGGCAGGCGCCCACCACTTGCGGCTGGCAGCGCAGGCTGTACGGGTCTTGAACACGCTCATCCCCCTCCAGATGCGACTGGCGGATAACACTGCCGGCCAGCAGGCTGCGGTAGTACTGCGCCACGTCGATCTGCCCGGGCTGGCCGCGCAAGGAGTGGATGCGCGGGTCAAACGGGCCGTCGCTGCCACGCGCGGCGTCCACCGTCAGTGCACCGATCACCAGTGCGGCCTCCAGCACCGGCTCGAAGCTGAGCAGTGCATGCAGCGCCAACGCGGTGCTGGTTTGGGTGCCATTGATCAGCGCCAGGCCTTCTTTGGCTGCAAGCTGCAGCGGCGCGATGCCGGCGGCGGCCAGCACCGCTGCGGCGGGTTGGCGTTGGCCATCGACCAGAAATTCACCCTCGCCCATCAAGGCCAGCGTCATGTGCGCCAGCGGCGCCAGGTCACCCGATGCGCCCACCGAGCCCTGGCCGGGCACCAGCGGGCACAGGCCGGCGTTGTGCGCCGCAACCAGTGTGTCGATCACCACCGGCCGCACGCCTGAGTGGCCGCGCGCCAGGCTGGCTGCCTTCAAGGCCAGCATCAGGCGCAGCACCGGCGGCGACAAGGGCTCACCCACCCCCACGCTGTGCGAGCGGATCAGGTTGAGCTGCAAGGTGGCCAGATCGGCCTCGCTGATGCGGGTG
>JANOBL010000306.1:0-2007 GCA_031411635.1 Betaproteobacteria bacterium | reverse complement strand
GTCGTCACCGGCATCGACGAGGACGCGCTGAGCCAGACCGGCACCGAGAGCCTGCTCAAGCGCGCCGCCGCGACGCAGGACCCGGACCTGCCCGCCGTGGTCGTCACCGGCTCGATCGCCGAGATGATCGGCGGCGGCGTCACGCCCGCGGGCCCCAACATCCAGCGCGTCCTGCCGCGCACCATCGACGAAGACCAGTGGCAATGCGCCAACCGCGCGATGTTCTGGCTGTGGAGCGAATACGGCCTGAAAAAAGTGCCGGCGCGCAAACCGTTTGCCGAGCGGCCACCCGGTGAAAGGCCCCGCGTCAACATCATCGGCCCGAGCTACGGCTGCTTCAACGCGCCCAGCGACCTGGCCGAAATCCGCCGCCTGGTGCAAGGCATAGGCGCCGAGGTCAACATGGTCTTTCCGCTGGGCAGCCACCTGGCCGATGTGTCGCGGCTGGTGGAGGCCGATGTCAACATCTGCATGTACCGCGAGTTTGGCCGCATGCTGTGTGAGGCACTGGAGCGGCCCTACCTGCAAGCCCCCATTGGCCTGCACAGCACTACCAAGTTCTTGCGCAGCCTGGGTGAGTTGCTGGGCCTGGACCCCGAGCCGTTCATCGCCCGCGAGAAGCACAGCACGATCAAACCGATCTGGGATTTGTGGCGCTCGGTGACGCAGGATTTTTTTGCCACCGCCAGTTTTGCGGTGGTGGCCAACGAGACCTATACCCGCGGCATCCGGCACTTTCTGGAAGACGAGCTGGGCCTGCCCTGCAACTTTGCAATCCCCCGCAAACCCGGCGAAAAGACCAACAACGACGAGGTGCGCCGTCTGATCAAAGACAAGACGCCGCTGGTGCTGTATGGCAGCTACAACGAGCGCATCTACCTGGCGGAATGTGGTGGTGGCGGCATGATGAAAACCACCTTCATCCCGGCCTCGTTTCCACTGCCCATCATCCGCCGCCACACCGGCACACCGTTCATGGGCTATGCCGGCGCCACCTACCTGGTGCAGGAGTTTTGCAACGCGCTGTTTGATGCACTGTTCCACATCCTGCCGCTGGGCACCGAGCTGGACAAGGTGGACGCCACGCCGGCACGCTTGCAGGCCGAGGCGCCCCGCCCTTGGGACGACGCTGCACAAGAACTGCTGGACGAGTTGGTCGGCAACGAGCCGGTGCTGGTGCAGATATCGGCTGCCAAGAAGCTGCGTGACCGCGCCGAGCGCGATGCCCGCCAGGCCGGCGAAGAGCGCATCACCGCGCAGCGTGTGGCCAGCGCCCGGTCAGCACTGAACCAAGGGGTGCCGGTATGACGCCGCTGCGCCCGCCTTTTGCAACGGCGTGCCGCAAGGCCTGCCGTGTCAACCCTGCCGCGCGGGTGCAGCGCGGTAGCGGCCAGCTATCCACCCAGGCCCTTGCGGCACGGGCTGGGCGGCCGGCCACAGGCGGCCGCAAGGCCTTCACGGGCCGCGAGGCCAATTGAAAAGGAAGCACGTTATGGCAAACGACCGACAAGGCTCGCTGTCCGGCTTGACCGAGCAGGAGGCCAGGGAATTTCACGGCATGTTCGTGAGCAGTTTCATCGGGTTCACCGTGGTGGCCATCATCGCCCACGTCCTGGTGTGGAACTGGCGCGCGTGGCTGTAGGCACGGCGCAGTAAACCGCTCAACAAGGAGCAAATCATGGCAGCTTCAACACTCAAGCCGGCTGCTGACCACCCCGTCGACGGCGCGCTGTCGCCGGTGGTGTTCTGCGCTGGCTTTGTGGTGTTTCTGGTGATCGCCCTCGTCGCCCAGATGCTGACCATGCGGTGGCGGTCCTGGTTGCCAGGCGCTGAGGGTGAAGGCTCGTTGATTGGCGGGGTCAAGTCTGCCGTCTACACCTTCATGTCTTACATCCCCTAGGAGGAACCACACCATGTGGAGACTTTGGCTTTTGTTTGATCCGCGTCGCCTGTTGGTGGCACTGGGCGCCTTTCTGTTTGGCTTGGCGATCCTGATTCACTTCATCT
>JANOBL010000305.1:0-2650 GCA_031411635.1 Betaproteobacteria bacterium | reverse complement strand
GGGTTCAGCCGCGTATCCACCACCAGCCTTTGCTGCTGCAGCAGCCGCACCCGGCCGGCCGCTGCCTCGGGTGAAAACACCAGGTTCCAGCTTTGCCGCGACACCGCGCTGGGCAGCACCACCACGCCCGGTGCGGCCAGCCAGGCTGCACCAAAGCGCTGCTGGCCGGCGCTGGGGCTGCCGCCATGCAGCCAGGCCGGGTTGGGCAGTTCCTCCGGCGCCACCACCCGCACACCCGGGTCGCCGCTGGTCAGCGGTGTTATCAGCAGGCAGCTCAGCACATGCGGCTGGCTGTCGAGCACATCAAAACCCCGGTGCACAGCAGCCTCAACGATGCAGGTGGCCGGATCGAGGCAGCAGTACACCGCGCGTCGACCCTTGGGGTTCCAGCGGCCGCCAAAACGCTCGGCACCGATGCCGCTGTCCCAAGTGGCGGCATAGGCCAGTGCATCGATGCGCCAGGCCAGCAAGGGCTGGGGGGACTGGGCCAGGGCGCCGGTCTGCGCCAAGGCAGCCGGCAGCGGTGTCATGCGCACAATGCCGGGTGATCAGTTGTAAACGCCGTGCTCCAGCCGGCCCAGAAACTCAGTCACCAGCTCGGCCCCCTGCAAGGTGCGCAGCAGATCGATCGGGCAAGCACCGTCCAGGCCCATCGCTGGACGCGCCATCCAGCGCTCGGCCGCGTCGCGGCTGCCAAACACCGTGCTGGCCTGGGCCAGGGTCTCGGCAAACAACCAGGTCTTGCTGGCCAGGTCGGCCGGCATGGTCCGGTCGGGCCGCTCTTTCTGGCGGCGCAAGGTGCGGCTGCTGATGCCCACCGCATCGGCGATCTGGTCGATGCTCAAGGCCGACAGGTGATCAACGATGTTGACCAGCACCGCATACGGCAGGCCCTTGACCAGCACGCCGTGGATCTCGGCCCGGCTTTGCGGCAGTTGCTTGAACAGCCGGCGCCCACCCATGAACTCCAGCGCACCCGGGCTGACGGCGGCAGCGGCCGCTGGGGGTACAGGCCCCGGCCAGCGCGGCGCAGGCTCGCGGACCTCCAGCGCGCCGCCGGTGGCGGCCGCAGAATGGGTTGTGCCGGTTGCACTGACCGTGTCGGTTGTGACGTGCACCGCGCTGATGGGGCCGATTCGCATACGGCCAATTGTCGGTGACGCTGGGCCATTTGTCAAAACCCCTCAGACCGTCATCTGACGCAGGCTTTGCACTGTGCGCAGACAGGCCCGTGCCGCTTCGGCGCCCTTGCCCACCAAATGCTCGGCAAAAAAGCGCTGGTGCTCGGCATGCTCGTGAAAATCCTTGGGTGTCAGCACCGCCGACAGCACCGGCACGCCGGTGTCAAGCTGCACCCGCATCAGCGCGCTGACCACCGCATCGGCCACAAACCCGTGCCGGTAAATGCCACCGTCCACCACCAGCGCGCAGGCCACGATGGCAGCATGGCGGCCGGCCAGCGCCAGGCGCTGCGCGTGCAGCGGGATCTCAAACGCGCCGGGCACGGCGATCACATCCACCTGGTCGGCTGTGACCTGGTGGCGCGCCATCTCGGCCAGAAAGCCGTCGCGCCCACGCAGCACGATGTCGGCATGCCATTCGGCATGGATGAAGGCGTAGCGCAGCGGCTCGGCGCTGCGGGCAGTGGAGTGTGGTTTCATGCGAGATCCTTGATGAGCTGAGGCCAACACCAGGGCGCACGAAAACCGGCAGGCCACCGCCGCACCCGCATGCGGCAAAGCAACCCACCCGCGATCGCGCTCTCTTTCATCCGGACTGTGACCGTCGGCCCCGGATTCAAACCGGGTCTGCTGACCCCGGCCTGCAGCGCAGGCCGGGCGCTCGCGGGCTGGTGCGTCAAACTGAAGACGCCATCACCGCCGGTGGGGAGTTTCACCCCGCCCTGAGAACGCGCACCCGAGTTTGAAACCCAGGCACGGGCAAATCATAGCCAGCGCCGGCAAACCGCCGCTTCGCCCAGGCGACAGCGGCCGTTGCCGGCAACAAGATGGGTATTTCAACTGGTTGACATACCAACCAACTGCCACCTAGAGTGACATCGCAATGCAAGCCGCACCCGACGGCAACCCAGGAGACAAGCCCCATGCTCACCCACTGCCAATTCACCGCCGCTGTTGCGGCCACGCTGGTTTTCAGCGCTGCGGCCACCCATGCCGCCACGCTCAAGGTGGGCATCGTCGGCCCGTTCTCGGGCCCGTTTGCCCACTACGGCACGCTGTTCAAAGCCGGCGTGGAGGCCTATGTGGCCACGCAAGGCGGCAAGCTGGCCGGGCACGACATCGAGTTCATCTACCGCGACACCGGCGGCCCGAACCCCACGCTGACCAAGACGCTGGTGCAGGAGCTGATCGTCAAGGACAAGGTCGATTACCTCGGCGGTTTCGTCTTCACGCCGAATGCCTTTGCCGTCGCGCCGCTGATCCAGCAATCACAGACCCCCACGGTGATCTTCAATGCCGCGACCTCGGCGATCACCGACAAGTCGGAGTTCTTCATCCGCACCTCGTACACGCTGTGGCAGGTGACGGTGCCGATGGCACAGTGGGCGGCGACGCTGAACCTGAAGATGGTGGTCACCGCGGTGACCGACTACGGTCCCGGCATCGACGCCGAGACCGCCTTCAAGAGC
>JANOBL010000304.1:0-7236 GCA_031411635.1 Betaproteobacteria bacterium | reverse complement strand
CTTCAGGATGCGCCCGGGCCGGGGCGACATCACAACGATGCGGGTGGACAAATACACCGCCTCGGCGATCGAATGGGTGACAAACACCACCGTGCGCCGCTCACGCTGCCAAAGCTGCTGAAGCTGCTCGTTGAGGCCATCGCGGGTGATCTCGTCCAGCGCGCCAAACGGCTCGTCCATCATCAAAATCTTCGGCTCAAAGCCCAGCGCCCGGGCAATCGACACCCGCTGCTGCATGCCGCCCGACAACTGCCAGGGGTATTTGCGCTCAAAGCCGGTCAGGCCCACCCGCGTTAGCTGCTCACGCGCCACCGCCTCGCAGTCGGCCTTGGGCCGGCCCTGTATCTGCAGCGGCAGCATCACATTGCCCAGCACCGTGCGCCAGGCAAACAGCGCCGGCGCCTGGAACACATAGCCGTAAGCCCGCGCCAGCCGCGCTTGCTGCGGGCTCAGGCCGTTGACCCAGACCTCGCCGCTGGTGATGGGCTCCAGATCGGCAATCACCCGCAGCAAGGTGGTTTTGCCGCAGCCCGACGGGCCGATCAGCGAGACAAACTCGCCTTGCGCGACGTTCAAGTCAATACCGGACAGCGCATGCACCGGCTGGTCGTTGGCCTGGGCGGCCGGGTAGATCACGCTGGCCTGGCGCACTTGCACTGCCGCGTGGCTGGCCACCAGCGCGGGCCGTGGGGCCAGTCGGTCAGGGGCATTCATGGGCAAGGGACGGGGTGCCAGTGTTGACAAAAAAACCTAACCAAATGGTCAGCTTATTGTCACCGGGCAAGCCAGATTTGTGCCATCGCCCGGCGGCAACGCCACATCAGGATCAACCCGGGTGCTGGCAGCACCTGTCAACCGCCTGCCATGCGGTTTCCCGGCCCACTCATTCGGGGGGGTGGAATCGTCGCCTGGTCTATGGCAAAAACCGAGCGACATGCAAGACTGCCACGCCTTGTAACCTCAACTGATTGATCGGAGCGCCCATGGTCAAGACCTTGTTTGCATCCCCCTTGTCCGGTTTGTCGATTGCAGCAAGGTTTGCAGCAAGGTCGTTCCTGATTGCGGCAGCAGCCCTTGCTGCAGCGCAAAGCACCTGCGCCGCCGATCTGCTTGAGCAAAGCCCGATCGATATCACCGCCACCAACACCAGCTTCAGCGCCTTGCCGGCGCTGAACTTCAGCTACGGCGCCAGCGTCAGCCTGGATGTGTTCAACACCGGATCGCCCAACGAGGAAGCAACGATCCGCGCCGCGTTGGTGCCCGGCACCGCCAAGGTCAGTGTTTCGGGCGTGGATTACGACTTGCTGCAGTTCCACTTTCACACCGAATCAGAGCACCTGGTCAACGGCCACCGCTCGGAGATGGAAATGCATTTTGTGCATCGGGCCGCCGATGGCACGCTGCTGGTGGTAGGCCGTTTCATCGAGCTGGGCCTGGCCAATGCCACGCTGGACCCGATCTTCGCGGCCTTGCCGCCCACGGCCGGCTCGGCGCACCTGAGCTTGAGCAGCTTCAACCTTGGCTCGTTGCTGCCGGCCGACCTGGGATCGTTTCGCTACGGCGGCTCGTTGACCACCGCGCCTTTCACCGAGGGTGTGCGGTGGAACGTGCTGGCCGCGCCGCTGACGATGTCGGCCACCCAGATCGACGCGTTCCGCACGCTGTTTGACGGGCCGGAAGGCAACTCGCGCACCGTGCAGGCCTTGAACGGCAGGCCGATCCTGACCGACGTGGTCGGTTTTGCCGGCGCCGTGCCCGAGCCCGGTACTTACGCGCTGCTGATCGCTGGCCTGCTGGGCGTGAGGGCCGTGGCGCGGCGCCGCCAGGCCGCCTGAGCCTGCCCTGGCCCAGCAAGCCCTGGCTTCAGCGCGGCTTGGGCTTTTTGCGCGCAGCAGCGCGGCGGCTGGGGGTGGTTTTGCTGGCGGGTGCCGCCGCCACTGCCACCGCTGGCGCTGCATCAACAACGGCCGCACCCACCGTGGGCAGATCAGCGTCCATCGTGAACAAGCCGCCAGCTTCCGGTGTGCGCCGGATGTGGGTGGCGCCTAGCTGGCGCCATTCGTCTTCCAGGTCGTCGGCCTCCTGGGCCGTGAGTCCTTCAAGATGGGCCATGCGATCAACTCCTCAGGGCTTCAGACCCAGGGCACGGACGGCCTCGGCACGCTGGGCCGCGTAGCGCTGCAGCCGCATGAACGAGGACACGTCCACATCGACGATGCCCCTGGATTTCAAATGCGCTTCCAACCGCTCGCGGTTGGCGCTGTTGAGCTTTTTGTCGGGGAAGACAAAGGCCCGCAAGACCTCGGTGTTGTTGTCAAACTCCACCACCGAGGCCGACACCGCGCTTTGCTGGTTGGACACCGCCGGTGGTTTGCCGGACTTGGCATCACCCTGGGACGAAAACGGTGCAGCGCTCTTGACGGCGATGTTGACCTCGGCCTCGATGTTGGCCGGGATGCACAGCGAGGCATAGCCCCGGATCACGCTCAGCGCGGCCGGCCGCGACTGGTAGCCAGTGGGGCGGGCGTCGCGGTAGCTGGTCTGCAGCGCCCGCACCAGCGTGCGCACCGAGGACGGGTCCAGGTCGTACAGCAGGTTGCCGCTCAGGTTGTCCACGGTGGCGCTGGCCAGGCCAAATCCAATCGCCACGGCGGCCACGTTGCGCGCTGCGGCGTCCACCGCCGCCATCAGGCCGGCACTGGCCGCACCCAGCAAGCCCAGCTCGGTGGTGACGGTCTTGCGGTCGCGGTTGAGCCGGAACAGCGCATGGATGTATTGCTCGCAGCGTTGATCGGCATAGTCCATGCCGGCCTCGATCACTGTGTCCCAGCCCTTGGCCTCGACGTTGTCGGCCGTGACACCGGCCAGCGCATACAACTGCAGCAGCACCGCGTCCTGGTTGGTCCGGAAGGCGCTGATCTGGTCGGCCTTGAACTCCAGCCCGGCACCATCCTGCACCGTGGTGGCATTGCGGTAGGTGGCGCAGCCGGTGAGCGTCAGCAACAGCAGCAAACCAACCCGGGTGATCACAGCGTGAAACATGGCGCCTCCTTGCACAGTGGCAGCCGATTGTGGGCCTGCGCCTCGCACTTGCGCGTCCCTAGGTTGTTGTAGCGCCGTTGGGCCACCACCCCGCCGCACGCAGCGCATGCTCGGCCTGTGCCGCGTCTTGAAACTGCAGCGCCTGCCAGCCTGCAGCGCGCGCCGCCGCCACGTTGTGGGCCGCGTCGTCCAGAAACACCAGTTCGGCCGGCGGCACACCAAAGCGCTGCGCCGCCAAGTCAAAAATCGCCGGTTCGGGCTTGATCAACTGCACCCGGGCCGAGAACACGCCGTTGCTGAAATCTTGCAAAAAAGCATGCTCACGCTCCAGGTGATCGGCAAACGGCGCCGGCATGTTGGACAGGTAGAACATCGGCCGCCCCGGTTGCCGCAAGCGCTGCAGCAGCGCCATGCTGGCGGAGATGGGTTGCAGTGAGGCAGGCGCCGCAGCCACCACCGCCCACACCTCGGCCGCTTGCAGGCCGGTGCGCTGGCTGACGCGGGCCACCAGCTCGTCGGGTGTGACCGTGCCACGGTCAAACTCGCCCCAATCGCCGCCGTAATTTTCAAACACCTGGGCTACCCAGAACGCGGTGCTGGCCGCGTCGCTGGCGCGCTGGGGCAGCACTTGCTGCAGCAGCCGCTCGGGTTGCCAATCAAACAGCACCCGGCCGAAGTCGAAGACGAAGTGCATCCGCGCTTCAAATCAGGTTTTCAAGCGCGCCAGCAAGCCGGCGGTGGACGCATCCAGCCCGCTTCCATCGGCCGGGCCGGCGCTGGTCAAACGCGGCAGCAAATCGCTGGCCAGCGCCTTGCCCAGCTCCACGCCCCATTGGTCAAAGCTGTTGAGGCCCCAGACCGCACCGCTGGTGAACACCCGGTGCTCGTACAGCGCAATCAAGGCGCCCAGCGCGGCGGGTGTCAAACGGTCCAATACCAGCGTGGTGCTGGGCCGGTTGCCCGGGAAGGTGCGGTGCTGCGCCACTGTCAGCGGCGCCAGCTCGGCACTGGCGGTGGGGGCTTTTTCGGCCAGCGCGGCGTCGGTGGATTTGCCCAGCATCAGCGCCGCGCTTTGCGCCAGGCAATTGGCCAAGGCCTTGGCCTGCAGGCCGGGGTAGGGATGGGTGGGGGTCTTGACGGCGATGAACTCCACCGGGATCACATCCGTGCCCTGGTGCAGCATCTGGAAGTACGCATGCTGGCCATTGGTGCCGGGCTCGCCCCACACCACCGGGCTGGTGCCAAACGGCAGCGGCTGGCCGTCCAGGTCCACACACTTGCCGTTGCTCTCCATCTCAAGCTGCTGCAGGTAGGCGGGCAATCGCTTCAGGCCCTGGTGGTAAGGCGCCACGCTGCGGCTTGTAAAGTGGTGGAAGTTGCGGTACCAAACGTCCAGCAAACCAAGCTGCACCGGCAGGTTGGCCTCCAGCGGGGCCTGCGCAAAATGCTGGTCCATCGCATGCGCGCCGGCCAGCAATGCGCGGAAGTTGTCGCTGCCCACCGCAATCGCAATTGGCAGCCCGATGGCACTCCACAGCGAGTAGCGCCCACCCACCCAATCCCAGAAGCCAAACGTGGTGTGGATGCCAAAGTCGGCAGCGGCTTTCAGATTGGTGGTAGCGCCCACAAAGTGGCGGCCGATGTCGGTGCCACCGTGCGCCAAGAACCACTCGCGCGCCACCGCCGCGTTGGCCATGGTTTCTTGCGTGGTGAAGGTTTTGCTGGCGATGATGAACAGCGTTTGCTCGGGCTTCAGCCGCCGCAGCACCGGTGCGATGTCATGGCCATCGACGTTGGACACAAAGTGCATCGTGATGCCCGGGTGGGCAAAGGCATCCAGCGCTGGCACCACCATCTGCGGGCCTAGATCGGAGCCACCGATGCCGATGTTCACCACATGGCGGATGCCGCTGGCGGTGGTGTCGCGTATGGCTTCAGCAAACTCCAGCGTGCGGTCCAGCACGCCGTGCACGAGGTCGCTGAACAAGCCCTGGCCACGCGGCGCACGCAGTGCCACATGCTGCACCGCCCGGCCTTCGGTGGTGTTGATCGCGGCGCCGGCCAGCATCGCATCGCGCCGGGCTTCCAGGCCACATTCCTGCGCCAGTTCGATCAGCAGCTTGCGGGTTTTTAAATCCCAACGGTTTTTGGACAGGTCGGCAAACACCTCGGGCGCTTGCAGCGCAAAGGCCTCGAAGCGTTGGGGATCGCGCGCGAAGGCGTCGCGCAGGTCCAGGTCGCGGCCATGGGCTTGGTAGTGGCCTTGAAGGGCCGCCCAGGCGATCGTGGTGTCGCAGCGTTTGAAGTCCATCGTCATTGCTCCTGAATCAGGGCGTCTAGCTTGGCCGAGGCCGCCGCAAAGGCGCGGATGCCCTCGGCCAGCTTGTCGGTGGCCATCGCATCTTCGTTGTGGGCGTAGCGGAAGCTGGCTTCGCTGTGGTGCAACTCGGGCAGCGTGGTATCGCGGGCCTTGGCCGGGTCCAGCCGCCGGGCCAGCGGTGCCTCACTGGCCTGCAGCGTGGCCAGCAGATCGGGGCTGATCGTCAGCAAATCGCAGCCGGCCAGCGCGGTGATCTGGCCCACATTGCGAAAGCTGGCGCCCATCACCTCGGTGCGGATGCCAAAGCGTTTGTAGTGGGTGTAGATGCGCTCGACCGACTGCACACCCGGATCATTGGCACCGGCGCGTGCCGCTTCGTCCCAGGCCGCACCGGCCTGCTTTTTGTGCCAGTCATAAATGCGGCCGACAAAGGGCGAGATCAGTTGCACACCGGCATCGCCACAGGCCAAAGCCTGGGCAAACGTGAACAGCAAGGTCAGGTTGCAGTGGATGCCTTCGGCCTCCAGCACCCGGGCCGCCTGGATGCCCTCCCAGGTGGCGGCGATCTTGATCAGCACCCGCTCGCGGTGGATGCCGGCCGCCTGGTACAGCGCTATCAGGCGGCGCGCCCGGGCCAGGTTGGCGGCGGTGTCGAAAGAAAGCCGGGCATCCACCTCGGTGGACACCCGGCCGGGCACCACTTTGAGGATCTCCAGGCCAAAACGCACCAGCACCTGGTCGACCACCGCATCCAGGGCCTCGCCGCGATGCGCCGCGACAGTGGCGGCCAGCAGCGGCGCGTAATCGGGCTGCTGCACTGCCTTCAGGATCAATGAGGGATTGGTGGTGGCATCGCGCGGCGCAAACTGCGCCAGTTGCTTGAAGTTGCCGGTGTCGGCCACCACGGTGGTGACCTGTTTGAGCTGGTCTAACTGGTTCATGGTGTGCCTAGACGGGTGAGACAGCGGTTGAGGGCAAACCGGATTAAACCGCGTTCCTGGGCCGCTGAGTTTCGATCCGGTTACGGCGCTGTGCCAGGCTTCAGGCCGCCACCACCGAGATCACTCCGAAAATAGCCCAGCCGGGCGATGCCAATGCCCAGCAGCATCAACAGCGCCAGCAACACCAGCGCGCCACCCAGGCCGATGCCGGCCTGACCCGCTGGCAGTGCACCCAACAGCCGGCCCAGGCCGCCAAACACCCAGCCCTGGGCGCCGATGGCAAACGCCGATGCCAGCAGGCCCAGCAACGCCAGGCCCACACCGCCCAGCAGCCACTGGCCCCGGGCCCGGCCAGCCGGCAAACGCCAGGCAAATGCCGCCGCGATCAGCCCCGGCAGCACACAAGCCAGCCAGGGTTTGCCGTGATGCAACCACTGCCACAGGCCGCTGGCGGTCTCGGCCCCGCCCCACACCCCCGGCAGCGATTGCAACAGCGTCAGGTTTTGCGGCAAATACCAGGGCAGCGCAACAAACGCCAGCGCGGCCAGCAGCGCCCAGGCGCCCAAGGTGCGGCTGGCGCGCTGCGCATGGCGGCCGGGCGGGGCGTCGGCCAACCCGGGGTTCAACAACGGTGCCGCCATGCCGTGCCCGCAGTTTCAGCGCGGCAGCGAGTTGACATCCTTCTCCCACTTGCCAATCAAGCGCTTGCGCTCGGCCGAGGCGCCGTACTTGGCGTAGTCGTAGGGGATGAACTTGATGGTCTTGAAATCGGGCACACGCGGGTCCACCGGTGTGGCCTTGTTGCTGGGCAGCTGAAACTGCTTGGCTGCGGCACCAAACTGCTGTGCCTGCGGCGTGAGCGCCCATTCGTAGAAGGCCTTGGCGGCGTCCAGGTTGCGCGCGCCTTTGATGATGCTCATCGAGCCGATTTCG
>JANOBL010000303.1:0-2616 GCA_031411635.1 Betaproteobacteria bacterium | reverse complement strand
TTGGCGGGTTTGGCGGGTTGGGCCGGTATGGCTTGCGCTGGCGCAATCAGCCAGGGCGCCAGCAGGGCCCCGCACAAGGCGCGGCGGCGGGTGTCGAGCATCGGATGGGAGGCGGTCATCGTGGGTCTCCAGCACTGCAATGACCTCAGCGTAAGCCGCCGCCAGACGGGTGGCGATCCCTCGGAAGAGGCAGCGCCACACCGCCAAAAGAGGGCCCCCTCCCCCGGACAGGGGGAGGGTTGGGGTGGGGGTCGAAAGCCGGCAGCTCGGCAGGCTGGGAACCCCCATCCCGGCCTTCCCCCTGCCAGGGCGAAGGAGAAAGACTTACTTCTTGCCCGTCGTCTTGGCCGTTGTGCCGCCCTGGCGCAGCGCATCGGACATGCCGATCAGCACACCGCTGACCAGCGCGGTATAGCTCTCGGCCAGGGTTTGCGCGGCGCGCAGGCTGGCGGCGCGGGTGTCGCGCATGGCAGCGTGCATCTGCGCCATCTGGCCGGCAAGCTGCTCGGCGGCGCCGCTGGCTTTGAGGCCGGTCTGGGTGCCGCTCAGGTTGAGTTTTTCCAGCACCTGGGCCCAGGGGCCGGCCATCGGATCACCGGCCGAGGCCGCCGATTTTTTGATCGTGCCCAGCAGCGCGTCTTCGAACTTGTCCATCTCGGCCAGCGCCTTCTTGAGCTGGGTCTCGCGCAGGTCCACCCCCTTGTCGACAAACTGTTGCAGCGCCACCCGGTTGGCTTCCACCGCCTTGAGCAGCGCGTCGTCCATGCCTGACACCGCCTTGTCCAGCAAGGCCTCGACATCCAGGCTGTCCAGCAGCGGGTTCTTGGCGGCGCCGGCGCTGGCGGCCTGGGTGACCGTGGCGAGCACGCTGCGGATGTTCTTCAGGCTCAACTCCCGGCCTTGCAGCGCGCCCATGGTCGCGTTGAACACGGTGCTGCGCAACTGCGCGATCTGCTGCGCGCTGGCATTGGCAAACTGGTCGATCAGGGCTTGTTGGTCGATACCGGATTTCATCATCGCTGTCTCCTCGCGAACGGGTGGGGTTGGGGTGGGTTGGAACTTGCAATGTGCCATGGCCGGCCGCTGTCCAGTGCACAAATCGGCAGGTGTGGGCGTGCCTCAAAACCAGCGCCGCGCGTCATCGGCATCGAGTTGCAGCTTGATGAACAGCTCGTTGCCACGCGCCACCGTGTCCACACCCTGCCGGCTGCGCGCCGCGCCGATGTAGAGCACGCTGCCGGCCGATTGGCGCCAGGCATAGGTCAGCGATCCGGTGCTGTCCGCGCTGCGCCGGACAGCCTCCCGGTCCAGCGTGCTGTGCTGCACGATCAGGCGCAGCGATTGCCGGGCACCCAGGTGCCAGCGCGCCAGCAGTTGGGTCACGGCCTCCCGGTAGACCTTTGACCCCGAGCGGTTGAGCCAGGCATGCGACAGGCTGGGCTCCAACTCCAGCGCAGACAGCGGTCGGGTGGTGATCTTCAGGTCCAGCTTGCCACCAGGCAGAACCTGGTTGGCACTGACATCGGCCAGCAAGCCCCGCTGCAGCTCGGCCTGCAGCAGCGGCACCCAGGGCGCCGGGGTGAGCGTGATACCGGCCTGGACATAGGCTTGCCGCAGCAGCGGCCCGCCGGGGCTGGTGCGCAGTGCGCTGGCGCCGTGCCAGGCCACCCAGGCCTCCAGGTTGCGTTCGCCGGCCAGCCAGATTCTGGGCGCCACGTCTTGCGACACCAGGGCATGGGTCTGACGGTTGCGCACCTGCTCGCCTTCCAGATTGAACCAGAACTCATTGAACGGCCCCAGCGGCACCCAGCCGCGCGCCAGCCTGGCCTTCAGGCTGCGCACCCCGCTCTGCACCACAAAACCGCTGTCGTTGCGAAAGCCGTCGCTGCTGTCGTCCAGCGCCAGCTCGGCCTCCCATTGCGGGCTTTGGTACCAGAGCTTGGCGTGGGCCTTGTGGCCGTGGCTTGCAGCGTCGCGCTGCAGCGTGCCGGCCTGCGGCTGGGCGCTGGTGGCCGATTGCAGCCACTGCGCACGCAGCCGCCAGGCGCCGTCGATCTGCCAGGCCAGATCAGGGCCCAGCACCTGGTTGTCGCCCCGGTCATCGGCATAGCGCCGGGCACTGGCCAGCACGCCCCATTGCACAGCGCCCTGCGCATCCGCATCACCACGCAGCCGCGCCACCAGCGAGCGCGAGGCCGGTTGCTCGGCCACATCGGTGCCATACGGCCCGGGCAGCAGCACCAAGCCGCCGCCCCGGTCGTCGATTGCAAAAGCGCTGCCGGCCAGCCGTGCACCACGCCAGGTGCTGCGCAAGCCCCAGCGCGGCGCGGTGAAGCTGCGTGAGTCCAAGGCCTCGGTGGGGCTGCGCAGCAGATCGCTGGATTCGAAGAAAAAAGGCCGGGTTTCCGGAAACGACAACGCAAAGCGGGTGTTGCCGGCGAGCTGCGGTACATCCAGCGCCACCTGCGAAAAATCGGGGTTCCAGGTGGCATCGATCACCCACTCGGCCAGCGGCCGCCATTTGAGGTCCAGCGAGGCATCCAGCCGCTGGGTGGTGGTGGTGGGCAGGCCAGCAGCGTCCTGCCGAACCTGCCGGCGCCAGGTCAGGCTGGGCCG
>JANOBL010000302.1:0-7529 GCA_031411635.1 Betaproteobacteria bacterium | reverse complement strand
TCGGGGTCGTCAAATGGGTGCACAAACGTCAGCCCCTGGGCCTGCTGCAAGCCCAGTGCATGGCCGTAGGCATCGGTATAACTTTCACCGTGCAGCACCACCTAGCCACCCAGCGCAGCCACGGCATCGACCTTCAGCTTGGGCGTCGTCACCGGCATGACCACCACCGCCTGCGTGCCCAGCCGCTTGGCGGCCAGCGCGACGCCTTGCGCGTGGTTGCCGGCCGAAGCGCAGATCACGCCGCGCTGCAGCGCTTCGGGGGCCAGGTGGACCATCTTGTTGTAGGCGCCGCGCAGCTTGAAGCTGAATACCGGCTGCTGGTCCTCGCGCTTGAGCAGCACCGGGTTGCCCAGGCGGCGCGACAGGCTGCGCGCCGGGTCCAGCGGCGACTCGATCGCCACGTCGTAAACCCGCGCGGTGAGGATCTTTTGCAGGTAATCGGGGGCGGGGGCGGGGGCGGGTGACGTTGTCTTGGCGCGGGTCATCGCGGCGGCCTCGTGTCGGTTCTGGTTTGTGCGGCGCAGCATGATAGCTGCGAGTCCAAAAACGACTGCCGATAAAAAAGCCCGGGGTTTGCACCCCGGGCTGAATCCACCAATGGAGGAGGTGGAGGAGACAACTTGCGCGGCTGGTGGCCGAATTCCAAATCACCAGCCCATGGTCAATAGTCTAGCCTCAGAAATGCTGCGCCGCAATATGATCAATGCCGCCAGGTTTAGGGAGTGCGCTCCAGAGCCTGGGGCGCGGCTGCACGGCTTCGGTGCGGGCTGCATGATCCAGGGTCATCCGATTGGTCATTGGCAGGGCCGCCGCGCCCGGAAAGCAAGACGATGGAATGCACGATTCACTGGTTGCCCGGCAGCGGCATGGGTTTTGTGGCCGAGACCGGCAGCGGCCATCTGTTGACGATGGACGGCGCGCCCGATGGCGGTGGCCGCAACCTGGCACCCCGGCCAATGGAAACCCTGCTGGCCGGTGCCGGCGCCTGTACCGCCTATGACGTTGTGCTGATCCTCAAACGCGGCCGCCACCGGGTGACCGGCTGCGAGCTCAAGGTGCAGGCCGAGCGTGCGCCGGCCGATCCCAAGGTGTTCACCCGCATCAACCTGCACTTCACGGTGCGCGGCCACGATTTGGTGGAAGCTGCCGTGGCGCGTGCCATCGCGCTGTCGCATGAAAAATACTGCTCGGCAACGATCATGCTGGGCAAGACCGCCGAGATCAGCACCAGCCACAGCATCGTCAACGACTGATTGTCTGACCGGATGTCCCGTCAGATGACGTGGGCCAGGCGCGTCATCACCCGTGCCGACGCCCGCATCGCCCAACGCACTGGCGCCGGCATGGGACTGGCGCCAGCCTGCAAGGCGGCGGCGCCATGGCGTGCCTCGTCGTCCTTCATCTGCAGCACCACGGCGCGCGAGGCCACGTCCTGCTCGGGCAGCCGCGCGAGGTGGCTGGCCAGGTGCTGTTCCACCTGGCGCTCGGTCTCGACCACAAAGCCCAGGCTGATGCGGTCGCCGGCCCGCCCGGCCAGCAGGCCGATGGCAAATGCACCGGCATACCAGAGCGGGTTGAGCAGGCTGGTACGGCTGCCCAGCTCGGCCAGGCGGCGCTCGGTCCAGGCCAGGTGATCGGTCTCCTCGCGGCCGGCCGCCTGCATCTGCTGGCGCAGGATCGGTGTGCGGGCGGTCAGTGCCTGGGCGGCGTACAGCGCCTGGGCGCACACCTCGCCAACGTGGTTCACCCGCATCAACGCGCCCGACAGCCGGCGTTGTTCTGGCGTCAGCGTTGCTGGCTCGGGCAGTGCCTCGGGCTGCGGCATCGGCCGGCCGGCGCTGGCGCCACCGCTGAGAGTGCGCAAAGCCAAGTCCGCGCTGGCGATCAAGTGGTCTGCAGTGAGCATCGCCCGAGGATAGCGCAGCGCCCGCGCCCGGCCCTCGTTGTTGCGAGACAACAGATGCCGGGCTTTTTGGCCTTGAATCTTTGCCACGGGGCCGGTCGTCTGGTGCAATAGCAGCAACTTCCGATGAGGAGGTTGGCCTGACCGGCCCCCACCGCTCCCGGTGAGAGGGTTCTCTACGGGATCGGGACCTCTTGTTCAACCTAGGAGATAGTTGCAATGAAAAAGTCTCTACTCGCGCTTGCCGTTCTCGGCGCTTTCGCTGGTGTGGCCTCGGCTCAATCGTCCGTCACGCTGTATGGCCTGATTGATGCCAACTTGGGCAAGGACATTGGCTCCAACCAAAAGCGCATGGCACAGGGTGCCAGTTCACGCCTGGGCTTCCGCGGTGTTGAAGACCTGGGCGGTGGCTCTGCCGCCTTCTTCCAGCTCGAAAACCGCTACACGCCCGTCAATGGCGTGATCAACGGCGGCGCTGCTTCTGCCAACGGCTCGCCGCTGACGCTGTGGCAAGCCCGTTCGTATGTTGGTCTGCGCGGCGGCTGGGGTGAAGTTCGCCTGGGTCGTGAGTACAACGGCGCGTTCTTCCACGGCGAAGTGATGGGTGACCCGTGGGGCTGGGACACCGTTGCTTCTTCGCTGACCGTGCCGGCGATGCGTTCGGCGGTGGGAGAAGGCACCAACGTCAACCGTGCGGTCACCTACAACTCGCCCAACATGAGCGGCTTTACGTTCACTGGGCAAGTGGCTGAGTCGAACGAAAACTGCGGCGCCAAGACCCTGACCGCCACTGGCGTGACCTTCGGCATCTGCGACAAGCGCCCGTACAGCTTCGGCGCTTCGTACGTTGCCGGCCCGTTGGCCGTTCGCATGGGATATGACAACCCGGGCAACATCAACGACAAGTGGACCTCGTTCAACGCGCAGTATGACCTCGGCGTTGTCAAGCTCTGGGGCTTCCTGGGCAACGGTACCGATGCTGCCAACAACAGCAACAAGTCGTGGATGTTGGCTGTGACCATGCCGATGGGCCAGGCTGATCTGCGCGCTGCCGTCATTGACCGCAAGGTTGCTGGCACCAAGGTGATCCAGGGTCTGGCGTTTGGCTACCACTACGCGCTGTCGAAGCGCACGACGGTTTACGCCGATCTGGCGCGCAACGGCAAGGCCGCAACCGAGAAGGTCGGCTACGACTTCGGTGTCAAGCACGCCTTCTAATCGCGTGGCCCTTCCCAGGGTTGTTTGACCAAAAGGGCCATCTTCGGGTGGCCCTTTTTTGTTGTATTGGCGCAATGCCGTCGCTGCATGCGGCGCCAACATCGACTGAATTTTGCTTCGCTGTAAACCGAACCGCATCGCCAAGCGTGAAGATCATGTCCGCGCTGCATCTCTGAGCCGGCGTGGAAGTAGAGATTGACCAGCCCAATGTCTACAGGGTAGCGGTGGGTTGGGTTCTGTTTCCACTGATCGCTTCTCGCCAAACGCATCTTCCGGCACCTGCCGGCTATGCACCCAGTACACCTCCAAGGAGATTGCACATGTTCAAGAAAATCGCTCTGATCGCCGTCCTGGCCCAATTTGCTGTGGCACCGGTGTTTGCCCAAGCCACCCGCGCCGAAGTCAAGGCCGAGGCCGCATCGGCCAACAAGGCTGGCAAGACGGTCAAGGGTGAAGGCAGCGCCTCGCCCGAAGGCAAGTCGACCAAGGCCCGCGCCGAAGTCAAGAAAGAAGCCGCTGCCGCCGAGAAGGCTGGTACCGTGGTCAAGGGCGAAGGCAGCGCCTCGCCTGAAGGCAAGTCGACCAAGGCCCGCGCCGACGTCAAGAAAGAAGCTGCTGCTGCCAACAAGGCTGGCGCCAAGACCGGCGGCGAAGGCGGCACCAAGTAATTGGCGCTGATCAGGTGTTGACCCTGCGTTGGCAGGGCTGCGCCTGACTTGATTGCCAGACCCGAACGGGCTGCATCCGAAAGGCTGCAGCCCGTTTTGCGTGGGGCCCGACGCTCGGAGCACCAACAACCGCCGGGCAGCGGTCTATGGCTTCGTCTGCAGTGAGCGCTGGCGCGGCCACATCAGCCCATGGGTGTTAGCCCATGGACGTCCGCCATGCGACTTGCGCAAGAATCCGTCATCCGTTCTCCCTTGCGCCCGTTTGCGGTGCCCGGCCCGGTGCCCACGCGGCGCCCTCACCGAATCACCACCGCATTCTCGAATGCTCGCCTTCCTGCTGCGCCGCGTCTTTCAAGCCCTGATCGTGATGCTCACGGTCGCGTTCATCGCCTTCATGTTGTTCCAGTTTGTCGGCGACCCGGTCACCAACCTGCTGGGACAGGACGCCACGCAAGAGCAACGCCAGCAATTGCGCGCTGACCTGGGGCTGGACCAACCATTTGTCGTGCAGTTCAGCCGCTTCATCGCCAACGCGGTGAAAGGCGAGTTTGGCATCAGCCTGCGCCAGGGCCGCAAGGTGTCCGCCTTGATCGCCGAGCGCTTTCCCGCCACGTTGGAACTGGCGCTGATGGCTGCGTTGATCGGGCTGGCAGTGGGCATTCCGCTGGGTGTGTTTGCGGCGTTGCGGCGCGGCAGTTTCTGGTCGCAGGTGGTGATGACCGGCTCGCTGCTGGGCGTGTCGCTGCCCAACTTTTTGATCGGCATTCTGTTGATCCTGGTGTTTGCGGTGTTGCTGAAATGGCTGCCCAGCTTTGGCCGGGGCGATGTGGTGGCGCTGGGGCCGATCACCACCGGCTTGTTGACGGCCGATGGCTTGCGCCACTTGTTGCTGCCGGCGATCACCTTGTCGCTGTTTCCGATGGCGCTGGTATTGCGCCTGGTGCGCAGCGAGATGCTGGAGGTGCTGCGCACCGACTACATCAAGTTTGCCCGTGCCCGTGGCTTGCCCGACCGGCAGGTGTACTTTGGTCATGCGCTGAAGAACACACTGGTGCCGGTGATCACGATTGCAGGCCTGCAACTCGGCGGCATCATCGCGTTTGCCATCGTCACCGAGACGGTGTTCCAGTGGCCCGGCATGGGCCTGCTGTTCATCCAGGCGGTTCAGTTTGCCGACATCCCGGTGATGGCCGCCTACTTGTGCCTGATCGCACTGATCTTCGTCGCGATCAACCTGGCGGTGGACTTGCTGTACTTTGCGGTGGACCCACGCTTGCGCATCGAGCGCCCCACATCGTGAACCCTGTGCCGCCCCCGCTCAACCCTGCCGCGATGTCCACGCCACTGCCACCCGATGCCGGTGCGCTGGCGCGTTTTTTTGACGGCAACGTCTGGTACAGCTTCAAGCATTCACCGATGGCGATCGTGGCGGCGCTGATCGCATTGGTCTGCGTGGTTTGCGCGCTGGGTGCGCCCTGGGTGGCGCCGCACAATCCGCTGGACCTGGCCACGCTGGAGCTGAGCGACGCCCGCCTGCCACCGGCCTGGATGGACGAGGGCAAAGCCAAGTACCTGCTGGGCACTGACGACCAAGGCCGCGACATCCTGTCGGCGCTGATGTATGGCTCGCGCATCTCGCTGTTTGTTGGCCTGGCCTCGGTGCTGGTGTCGGTGGTGGTGGGCGTGGGTCTGGGCTTGCTGGCGGGGTTTGTCGGTGGCCGCATCGATGGTTTCATCATGCGGGTCTGCGATGTGATGCTGTCGTTTCCGGCCATCCTGGTCGCGCTGCTGATCGACGGCGTAGGCCGGGCGATGTTTCCCAACGCCCACGACACCTTGGCGTTTACCGTGCTGATCCTGGCGATCTCGCTGACCGGCTGGGTGCAGTACGCGCGCACGGTGCGTGGCTCCACCTTGGTGGAGCGGCAGAAAGAGTACGTGCAGGCGGCGCGGGTGATCGGTGTCTCGTCGTTTCGCATCATGCGCCGCCATGTGCTGCCCAATGTGCTGGGGCCGGTGCTGGTGCTGGCCACGATACAGATCGCGGCGGCCATCATCACCGAGGCCACCTTGT
Source organism: Betaproteobacteria bacterium (assembly GCA_031411635.1). Lineage (GTDB taxonomy): Bacteria > Pseudomonadota > Gammaproteobacteria > Burkholderiales > Burkholderiaceae_C > Pseudaquabacterium. The sequence continues at coordinate 1,666 of JANOBL010000302.1, read as the reverse complement.
CATTCTTGGGCGTGGGCGTGCCGCCGACATCACCGTCGCTCGGCACCTTGATCCGCGTTGGCCAGGACTTCTTGTTCTCCGGCGAATGGTGGATCACGATCTTTCCCGGTGTGGTGCTGGTGATGATCTCGCTGAGCGTGAACCTGCTCGGCGATTGGCTGCGCGATGCACTCAACCCGAGGCTGAATTGACGACGACATCGCCGCTGCTTGAAGTGCGCCACCTGCGGGTGGAGTTCCCCACCCGGCGGGGCACTTTGCTGGCGCTGGACGATGTGTCGTTCAGCATCGCGCCCGGTGAAATCCTGGGTGTGGTGGGTGAGTCGGGCGCCGGCAAATCGCTCACCGGCGCGGCCATCATCGGCTTGCTGGAGCCACCGGGCCGGGTGGCGGCGGGCGAGATCCTGCTGGGCGGCCAGCGCATCGACAATCTGGGGCCGGAAGCGATGCGCAAGATTCGCGGCCGGCGCATCGGTGCGATCTTTCAAGACCCGCTGACCTCGCTGAACCCGCTGTACACCGTGGGCCGGCAGATCACCGAGACGATCCAGGTGCACCTGAATCTCAACGCCGAGCAAGCCCGTCAACGCGCCATAGAGTTGCTGCTGGAAACCGGCATCCCGGCCGCCGAGCAGCGCATCGACCAGTACCCGCACCAGTTTTCCGGTGGCATGCGCCAGCGGGTGGTGATTGCGCTGGCGCTGGCCGCACAGCCCGAGCTGATCGTGGCCGACGAGCCCACCACCGCGCTGGATGTGTCGATCCAGGCGCAGATCATCGCCTTGCTGAAAAAGCTCACCCGGCAGCATGGTGCGGCGGTGATGCTGGTCACCCACGACATGGGGGTGATCGCCGAGGCCTGTGACCGCGTGGCGGTGATGTACGCCGGGCGCATTGTCGAGATTGGCCCGGTGGCCGATGTCATCCACCGGCCGGCGCACCCCTACACGGCGGGGCTGATGGGCTCGATCCCGTCGATGGAGTTTGAGCGCGAGCGGCTGATGCAGATCGACGGCGCGATGCCGCGACTGAACGCCATCCCCAGCGGCTGCGCCTTCAACCCCCGTTGCCCAAAAGCCATCGCCCGCTGCCGCAGCGAGCGGCCCGACTTGAGCGATGCCGGCGCCACCCGCGCCGCTTGCTGGTTGCCTATGGTGTCCGCCGAGGCACGGGCCGAGGTGCTGGTTTGACGGCGTTGGTGGAAGTCAAGGCGCTGGCCAAGACCTTTGATGTCTCGGCGCCGTGGTTGAACCGGGTGATCGAGCGCAAGCCGCGCCAGTTTGTGCATGCGGTGGACGGCGTCAGTTTTGCCATCCAGCGTGGCCAGACCTTGGCGCTGGTGGGTGAATCAGGTTGTGGCAAGAGCACGGTGGCGCGGCTGCTGGTGGGCTTGTACAGCCCCACCCGGGGCGAGGTGTTTTTTGACGGCCGCAATACCGCCGAAACCCTGGCTTCGCCCGATGCCCGTGCCTTGCGCAAGCGTTTGCAGATGATTTTTCAGGACCCCTACGCCAGCCTGAACCCACGCTGGAAGGTGCGCGACATCGTCGGCGAGCCGCTGCGTGAGCATGGCCTGGCGATGACGCCGGCCGAGCTGGAAACCAAGGTGGCCGATCTGCTGCGCTCGGTGGGCATGGGTGCGGCCGACATGGAGAAATTTCCGCACC
>JANOBL010000301.1:0-4780 GCA_031411635.1 Betaproteobacteria bacterium | reverse complement strand
CCAGCAGCACCAGCATGTCGCCCGCGCGCACGGCGCTGCCGCGCTCGACGAGGATCTTGTCGATGAGGGCGTTGGTGGGGCTGCGGATCTCGATGCGTTGGTTGGGTTCGATGAGGCAGTCGTAGCCGGCCGGTGCGGCAGGTGCGGGCTTGGTCGACTGCGCGAGCGCGGCGGCGGGCAGAAGCAGGAATGGGAGCAATCTCATATCTGGTTTCCAGCAAATCCAAGCAGGTTGTCGAGCTGGCGGTCGGCCTTCAGCGTGCGGCGGCGCATGGCCGCGTGCAGGCGGCCGGCGTGGCCTTGCGCGGCGCGGCGCAGCAGTTCCAGCGCCCATCGCGGCAGCTCGTCCCGGCCGTCGAACGCACGGCCCAGCAAGGCCTGCAGTGTCGCGGCATGGGCAGTGAAGATTTCGTCGTCCAGCGCGACGATGGCTTCGCAACTGCCTGGGTCTTTCTGCCGCGCGCAGCGGCCGTAGAGCTGGCGGTCAATGCGCGGCGACTCGTGGTGCTCGGTCAGGATCACATGCAGGCCGCCGATCTCGGCCACACCCTGCCCGAGCCGGATATCGGTGCCGCGCCCGGCCATGTTGGTGGCCACCGTGATGCGTCCACGCTGGCCGGCCTGGGCCACGACCTCGGCCTCCAGGCCGTCATGCTTCGCGTTGAGCAGCGCATGCGGCAAGCCACGGGCCTGCAACAGCCTGCTGAGCTGCTCCGACGCCAGCACCGACCGGGTACCGATCAGCACCGGCCGGCCTTCGACCGCCGCCAGTTGCTGGGCCCGTTCAGCCACGCGTTGCCACTTCTCGGCAGCGGTCGCGCAAACCGTGGCAGGCCACCAGGCGCGGCACGATGGGCGCTCGAGCGGAATTCTCACCACCTCCAGGCCGTAGGTGTGGGCGATCTCGCCGGCCACCTCCACGGCGGTGCCGGTCATGCCCGAAAGACGCAGGTAGCGGCGCAGCAGACGCTGATAGGTCAGCCGGGCCAGCGTGTCGCGGCGCCCGGTCAGCGGCACGCCTTCCTTGACCTCGATGAACTGGTGCAGACCACGCTCCCAGGACCGGTCGGGCATCACCCGCCCGGTGGACTCGTCGACGATCTTGACCTTGTCGTCGGCCACCACGTAGTGCTGGTCGCGATGGAACAGCCACAGTGCGCTGAGCGCCTGAGTGATGCGTTCCTCGCGTGAGCGCACCGAGGTCCACCAGCCGTCGCGCGATGCGGCAAACGCATCGAGCCGACCGCGCCCGGCGTCACCCAGGGTCACGCTGCGGCGAAAGCGGTCGAGCACAAAGTCAGCATCCTCGTGCAGCGTGCGTGCAAAAGCCAATGCCGCGGCACATTGCTGGGCCTCCTCCGGCACATCGGTCAGCGTCGACAGGATCAGCGGCGTGCGCGCTTCGTCGATGAAGACGCTGTCGGCCTCGTCGACGATCGCGAAGACCAGGCCGCGCAGCACCGGCTCGTCGGCATCGCCGTCCGACCCCGCGCCGCGATGGAACCGGTGCAGCGCCACATGCATCGCGCTGCTGCGGCCGTGCACCGCAACCCGGTCGCGCAGGTAGTCGAACGCCAGCTCCTTGTTGCTGCAGTAGACGATGTCGCAGGCGTAGACCCGGCGCCGTTCAGGCCGGGTCATGCCCTGCACGATGGCGGCCACGTCGAGGCCGAAAAAGCGGTACAGCGGCCCCATCTCCTCGGCATCGCGGGCGGCGAGGTAGTCGTTGACGGTGATCACATGCACCGGCTGGCCGGTGATTGCCAGCGTGCCGGCGGCCAACGTTGCGGCGATGGTCTTGCCTTCACCGGTGGCCATCTCGACCAGCCGGCCCTCGACCAGGGCCCAGCCGGCCATCAGTTGGGTGGCGTAATGTCGCTTGCCGAGCGTGCGCGCCGCGGCCTCGCGGACCAGCGCAAAACACTCGGCCACCGGCTCACGCTGCAGGCCTTGCTGGCGCATCGCCGAGCGCAACTCGCGCGCGCGCCGGCGCAGCCCATCGTCATCGAGCCGGCGCAGCGCGGCGTCGTGGCGGTCAGTCAGTTCGACGATGCCGGCCTGGCGGGCCTGCTGGCTGCCGCGCCAACGGCGCCAGGGCCGCCGCACGGCGTCGGCCAGCGCCAGCGCGAGGCGGTCGTGCCAGGATGTCGGGTCATCGGCCCGCTCGGGGTAGGGCCGGTCTGCGGCCAGGCGGGCATCGGGGACGAGTGACAAGGACATCGGAAGGCGCGACCCGCAGCGGATTCAAACCTGGAAGTGCGACAGGAACAGCCGCCGCGCGGTGCGCAGCCATTGCAGCCCCAGCGGCTCCATCGGGTGGGTGAAACGCACCAGCGCGCGCTCGCCGAAGCCGGTGGCACCGGCCTGCGGGGCCAGCTCGACATCGAACTGGAAGGTACGTTCCAGCGTCCGCACGCCGTCGGGGTCGCGTGGATCGAGGTTGATCTGGCCACCACCGCTGGTGGCCAGTGCCCGACTCGGCAACTCGCGTTCGGCTTGTGGCACCTCGCGCAGAATGCGTCCGGCGGTCACCTGTTCAGGGCGGTGGGCCAGGCGCACGGCCACCGCATCGGTGTGCTGGCGAACCAGGTCCACCGCCTCCTGCGCAACCACCACGCGCGCCACCTTCGGCCTGCCCTCGAGCACATGCCCCAGCAGTTCGCCGCGCCGCAGCCGGCGCCCGCTCAGATCGGTGACCGGGGGCAGCACGAAGACACCGTCGATACCGGCGCGCACCTGCAGCCCGCGGGTGCGCTCGCGCAGCCGGTCCAGCGTCTGCCGCTCTTGCCCGAGCTGCTCCAGCACCAGGCCAGCGGCCGCCCGGTCGGCGACCCACTGGATGCCGTAAGCGACCTCGAGCTCGGCGACATGTGCGCGTGTCTGCGCCAACTGCGCGGCCAGCCGCGGATCGCGCAACTGCAACAGCAGATCGCCGGCGCGCACCGGCGTGCCGCTGCGCACCAGCACACGCTCGACAAAGCCGTCCTGCTCGGCGCGCACCCGGGCCCGCTCGGGCAACCAGGTCACGCCCTCGGCCAGGGTGTGGAACGGCGCCGGCAGCACAAACAGCAGCAGCAGCAAGGCCGCGACAAAACCCCCGCTGACCACGAACACCCGGCGCCGGTGCGCCAGCAGTTGCGGGGACGCCAGGTAGCGCAGGGTCCGGCCCAGCGGCAGCAGCATCATCGACACCACCGACCACAGCGCCAGCAATACGCCGATGAAGAAGAACTGCCCGGCGACGAAGACCGCGATGCCAATGGTGACCAGCACCCGGTAGACGGTTGAGCCCGCGCCGTAGAACACCAGCCAGGCCTTTTCGCGCCGGTCGGCGGGCGCGGCAGCGGCATCCTCAACGCCAAAGGCATAACGCTGCACCAGGTAGCCCCAGTAGCGCAGCGACCGGGTCGCCAGGTTGGGCAACTCGATCAGGTCGGCGAGCATGTAATAGGCGTCGTAGCGCAGCAGCGGGTTGCCGTTGAATACCAGCGTCGACACACCGGCCAGCAGCATCACGTTGAACAGCACCGCGCGGAATACGCCGGGCTCGGCCAGCAGCCAGCCGTAGAAAGCGCAGGCAGCGATGAAGACCTCCACCGCCATGCCCGCCGCGGCCACCATCGCGCGCTCGTATTTCGACTTGAAGACCGTCGAGGCCGAGGCCTCGACATAGGGCACCGGGATCAGCACCAGCATCATCACGCCGATGTCGTGCACTTCGCCACCGCCGCGCTTGACGGCCACCGCATGCCCCAGCTCGTGCGCCGCCTTGATCAGCGGGAACAGCAGCGCCATCAGCACCAGGTTGTCGGTCTGCAACACGCGGTCCGACAGGTTGCCGGTGAGGCCTGCCCACTGCGACGGCAGCAGCAGCAACGCCGGCAGCACCACCAGCAGCCACAACGCAGCGCCGCCCGGGCTCCACAGGCGCCGCCACAGGCCCTGGTGACGGTCGAGGAAGCGACCGGGGTCCCACAGCGGAATTCGCAGCGCCAGCGGGTTGACCCAGGACCGGCGCCGCTTGGCGTCGGCTTCGCGCTGGCCACGGTCGAACAGCTCGAGCGCGTCGGGCGGCACGTCGGTGCCCAGCAGGTCGGCGCCGTGCAGCTGGCCCAGCAGCTGCAGCAGCTCGTCCTGCGTCGGCGCATCGTCGCCCAGCCGTTCGGCCGCCAGCTGCCACAGCTGCTGGACGCTGCGCTGGCCATCCATCGCCGCGATGACCATCCGCGCGGCCGGCGTGAAGCGGTGAACGCGGCTGGAGGCCGGGTCCTGCAGCAGGTACCAGACGCGGCCGCGATAGCGATGGCGGTACAGCCGCGCCCGCGACAGCAGCCGCGGGCGCAGTTCGGCCACGCGGTACCAGAGCTGGCTCTGCAGCGGCAGGTCTTTCACGGCAGCCACCTACGGTGCGTGCCATGGAACCGCACGATCAAGCTTCCCGCCACGGAACCGGCTCCGCCGGGCCGTCGGCGGACGGCCCCCCGGGGGGTAGCGAGCGCCAGCGAGCTTGGGGGCTCACGGACTCCAGCCCCACAGCGCCAGTCGCAACCAGTCGAAGAAGCCGTGGGTCCAGATCCAGAGCAGGCTCCGCTGGCCCACCGTGACCTTGCCGACGCCTTCCATGCCCGGCCGCAGCGGCGCTGCCAGACCGGCATCGATGCTGGCCTCGACGGCGAACACGTTGCGCCCATCGTGCTGGGTGGCCACCGGCGTGATGCGCTTGACGCTGATCGGCAACGGCCGGTTCGGCATGCCCGACAGCAGCAGCTCGCCCTTCTGG
>JANOBL010000300.1:0-5607 GCA_031411635.1 Betaproteobacteria bacterium | reverse complement strand
CGCCTCTACCGAAGGCATCGTGATCGGAACGATGGCCGACTTCCGAAGCCGGGCGCTGACATCGTCTCGCGCAACAATCTTCTGCAACGCTGCATTGAACTTGTCGATCATCGCCTTCGGCGTCTTCGCTGGCGCATACAGGCCGAGGATGCTGGTAGCACGGAAAAAATCCGGGAGCGTCTCGTTGACCGTCGGAATGTTCGGCAGAAAGTCAACCCGCTTCGGGCTGGTGACCGCCATCAGGTGCAGCTTGCCCTCTTCGTGCAGCGGGATGAATGTCGGTACGTCCTGGACGACCCCGCTGACATGGCCCCCCATGACATCGGTGAGGGCAGGTCCGCCTCCCTTGCAGGGAATATGCAGGATGTTGCCGCCCGCTGCCTGGATGAAGGTCTCGATGACCAGATGCGGCAGGCCACCGGTGCCTGTCGAGGCGAGCGACAACTGCCGCGTTCGAGACAGCGCAATAAACTCGCGCAAGGTCTTGACGCCAAGCGTCGGGCCGACGGCAACGCCCAGTGTGGTCTCGCCGATCATGTTGATGGGCATGATGTCCGACAGAAAGTTGAACGACGCCTTTGGCATCGCCTGAGGCGCAGTCAGGTCCGGACCTGTGCCGCCAAAGTAGAGCGTTCTGCCATCGGGAACCGATTTCGCGACGAAGTCGGTAGCGATCGTTCCCGCAGCGCCCGTCTTGTTTTCGACCAGGACGGTTGTGCCGAGGATTTCGCCGAGCAAGGGTGCAATGAGCCGCGCGCCGAAGTCGTTGGAGCCGCCCGGAGGGACGCCCACGATCAGTCGAATCGGCTTGCCGGACAGCTCCTGTGCCATGGCGCGCCCTGACAATATCGCGGCGCCGGCTCCAAGCTGAACGAATCCTCGCCGTGAGATCGAACCAGGTTTGTGCGTGGTCGAATGGATGCCGGCAGGGCCAAGCTCGGGCGATGTCATGTGTCTCCTCACATTGGCTTCAACGCATCGTGCGTCGAGTGCCTTGGTCTTGCAAATCAGCAAGACCTGCGCAAGACCTGTGCCGGCACCTCCAGCACACACTACCCGCGCCGGCGCGCCGCGCCGCGGCGTCAATCGGCAGCCGGTATCGGCGCTGTCTGGCCCGCTGCGTTGAACAGCGGCAGCGCGGCTTTGCCGACGCACAAGCCCGCCGTCCAGCCGGCGTAAAAGGTCAGCTCATCAAAAGTCGTCTGAAATTGCGCAAGGCCGTGTGCCCACCGCGGCTGGGCATCATCGCTGGCGGTTTGCAACTTCGGTGCCAGAAACCGGCGGCCCCTGGCCTGTCGCGGCGTTTGGGTGATGGGGCCGGTGGGTCGGCCGGGGCAACGGGTGTGCGGTCCACGCTGCGCTGCGATGTAGTTGGCCAGCGCATGTGTACGCGTCGGCGACATCCACGTCTGCTGCGGCTGACGTGGCGGCGGGCGGTGGCAGGCGGCGGCAGCGCAGCAAGGTCGAGCTTGGTCACTGGCACCGAATTTGCGGTACCGGCAGATCGTCAACCGATGTCCCGCAAACCGAGCCTGCGCGCCACCTCCCAATGGAAACCACCATCAACCGCAGAACCCTGTTTGGCCACGCACTTTGCCTGCTGGGCCTGGCCGCCGCGGCGCAGGCCCAGCCCTACCCGGCCAAGCCGATCACGCTGCCTGTGCCGTTTGCGGCCGGCAGCACCACCGATGTGATCGCCCGGCTGGTCACGCCGCAGATGCAGGAGTTGCTGGGCCAGCCCGTCATCGTCGACAACCGCCCCGGCGCTGCCGGCACGATCGGCACCGGGGTGGTGGCGCGCGCGCCGGCCGATGGCCATACGCTGCTGTTCACCAGCGCCGGGCATGCGTCAAGCATCAGCCTCTACCCCAACATCACCTGGCACCCTGTGACCAGTTTCAGCGCGGTCATCATGGTCGGGTCGATTCCGAACGTGATTGCGGTGCAGGCCGCGTCGCCCTACAAGACGCTGGCCGACTTTGTCGGGTACGTCAAGGTCAACCCCGGCAAACTCAACTATGCCCACACCGGCATCGGCACGTCACAGCACCTGATGACCGAACTGCTCAAGCAGCAGGCCGGCCTGGACCTGGTGCAGGTGCCCTACAAAGGCAGCGGCGAGACGGTCACCGCGCTGATGTCGGGCGAGGTGGCGATGGCACCGCTGGGCCTGCTGGTCGCGGTGCCGCAGGCCGAGGCCGGCACGCTGCGCGTGTTGGCGGTGTCATCGACCCAACGCGCCAGCGCGCTGCCCAACGTGCCCACGCTGAAGGAGGCCGGCTACCCCGATTTCGATGTGCGGCCATGGCAGGCAATCTTCGCGCCGGCCTGCACACCGCGTGCGGTGATCGACAAACTCAACGGCGCTTTTGCCAAGGCCTTCAATGCTCCCGAGGTGAAGGCCAGGCTGCTGAAACTGGGCCTGCAGCCGGACCTGGGGTCGCCCGACGAAATGGCGAAGTTCATCCAGGCCGACGTGGCGCGCTGGGCCAAGATGATCAAGCAGGGCGGGATTCGGGTTGAGTGATTCGGCTTGTGGGAGCCAACAGGAGTGCAACTGCATGAACCGTTTTGAAGGAAGAACCATTCTGGTCACCGGCGCCGGCGCCGGCAGCGGCATCGGTGCCGCCTGCATGCGGCGGCCGCATGCCGAAGGCGCGGCGGTGGTGGCGGGCGACGTGCGCCAGGCGGAGGTTGAACAGCAGGTGGCCGAACTTGGCGGCGGCGGCCGGCTGGCCGCCGTTGGCGTCGACGTGACCCAGCGCGAGCAGGTAGCGGCGTTTGTGGCCGCGGCTGCAAAACTGCCCGGCACGCTGTACGGCGCCGTCAACTGCGCCGGCATCCGCGGCGTGGCCAACCGGCTGCCGTATGCGGCGTCGAAGTACGCGGTCAGCGGCATCACCCAGACCATGGCACTGGAACTTGGAGCCCATGGCATCCGGGCCAACGCCATCGCCTCGGGCATGATCCGCATGCTGTTCGTCGCGGCGATGTTCCAGGACCCGGAGAACGTCAAGCGCATCGCCGCCGACCACCCGATCGGCCGCTACGGCGAGCCCAAAGAGATCGCCTCGGTGGTGGCGTTTTTGCTGTCCGACGACGCCAGCGTCATGACCGGCGCGGTGATTCCGGTAGACGGCGGCAAGTCGGCCGGCGCGCCGACGCGCTGAGGGCCGCCATTGCAGTCCGGCGCGCTGGCGCCGACGCGCTCAGTACTTCAGTTGCGGATCGAAGAAGTCGCACTTGTACGCCGCCCGAAACTGCGGCACCGACTGGGTTGACAGCGGGATGTCCTGCACCAGGTACTGGCCCGCGCTGTCACCGGTAAGCCTGGGCCAGGGCGCATCGCCCAAGCCATTGGGGTTGCCGGTGTCGGCAAAGCGGGTCCACGCGGCAATCAGTTGGTCGGACAGCTTGTTCTTTGCGGCATTGAGCCCACGCGGCGTGCTGGTGGTCTGGTCCAGATTGACGCCCAGGTGGCCGCCGTGGAAGCCTTCGAACAGCAACTGGATGTCCACGGTGTGTGTCGCCCCGGGCTTGTGGCCCGGCATCCTGGGAAAGTAGTAGGGCGCCTCGCGGTAGGCAAAGTCATAGGCGTACACCGGCACCTGCGGCGTCAGCTTCTGCAGCACATGCAGCTCGGTGCATTTGGCGCCGTCGGTGCTGATGCGCTGGTAAGCCTGCATCGGGTCGTTGCCGTGGTCGGCCAGCGGGTAGCGCTCGGCAATGCCCTCGGGCATCTTGCGCTGCGCATTGCAGAAGATGCAGAGCGCGCCGGGCGCGACCAGCGCCGGGTATTGCGTGGCATTGATCGGGGCCTGCGGCGGCCCGGAGAAGTACTCGCTGATGCCGATGAAGAAGGTCACCTCGTCGCGCGTTGACCCACTCATCACCGGCATCTTGTTGAAGTTGCCCGAGTCCCAGGCCTGCTCGGGCTGCATCGGCACGATGTTGCCGTCGACAAACGGGCGGCCCACCACATACGGCGCGCCCGCGTTCGGCGTGCCCTGCAACTGCAGCACGCGTGCCATCGACAGCCCACGCAGGCACTTGGCTGCGCCGCTGTCCGACCCGGCACAGCCCGCTGCGGTGGCAAAGCCCGAACCGGACGCCGCCGCGGCCTCGGCCGTCGGCAGCCAGGCGTAAAAGGCCGGCGAACTTTGTGTGATTGCCCGGTTGAACAGCCCCTTGGCCAGCGGTGATAGCAGGTTGGACGCGACGTCGTAGGCGCCCGCCGACTGGCCGCCCAGCGCCACCTTCTCGGGGTCGCCGCCAAAGCGCTCGATGTTGCGGCGCACCCAGCGCAACGCTGCCTGCTGGTCCAGCGTGCCGTAGTTGCCCCAGGCATGGCCCTCGTTGTTGACCGCGGCATGCGAGAAGGTGTAAGGCGGCCGCGCGCTGGCCCGCCAACTACCGGCAAGATCGCCTCGTCGCATGCGGTGTACATCGACCTTTTGGAGCAGGCCGGCATCGTCGTCGTGGACAGCCTGGCGCAACTGTTGGCCGCCGTCGAAGCGCTGGCCTTTCTGGGGCACCCGCGCATCACAGGCGATGCCAAGGGCGGCGTGGCGGTGCTCAGCGCCTCCGGCGGTGCCGGCGCACTGATGGCCGACCACAGCGCCGAAGCAGGCATAGCGATGGCCGAATTCGGCCCCGAGGCGGCACAGAAGCTCGACACGATCCTGCCCGACATCGCACGCAAGGCCAACCCGGTGGACGTGACCGGCCAGATCAACAGCCAGCCGCAGATGTTTGGCGACTGCGGCCTGGCCGTGGTGGCCGATCCGCGGACCGAGGCCGTCGTCGTGCAGCTTTCCAGCAGCGGCCGCCGCTACCTCGACGAGAACGCCGACACCTTCAAGGCGATGGCGCGTGAGGTGCCGATGCTGATCAGTTTCGTCGGCAGGTTGCCCGATCGCGAGCTGCGGCAGGACTTCAGGGCTGCCGGCGTGCAACTGTGCTCGGACCCGTCGGTGGCGATCAACGCGCTGTCGCGCTGGATGGTGCTGGGGCCTGAGGAAACGGCGGCACAGGCCTGCAAGGCGCTGGCCGTTCCGCTGGTCGTCAAGGTGCTGCCGTCGGAGTCTGAACACAAGACCGAGCTGGGCCTGGTGAAGCTGCGCGTGGCCTCGTTCGACAAGGTGGACGCACTGGCGGCCTACTTCCGCGCCCGGCTGGACAAACCGCGCGCTGGCGTGCTGGTGCAGGAGATGGTGAGCGATGGCCTGGAGGTGGTGCTGTCGTGCCGGCGCAAGACCGACTTCTGCCCGGTGCTGTCCATCGGCGCGGGTGGCGTGGCCATCGAGTTGTACCGTGACATTGTCAGCTTGGCGTTGCCGACGACGTCGGCGCATGTGCTGCTGGCGCTGCGCAAGCTCAAGCTGTGGACGCTGCTGCAGGGCTTTCGCGGCAAGCCGCGCGCCGACATCGAGGCGCTGGCTTCGGCCGCAGTGCGTTTCGGTGACCGCTTCCTGGCCAGCCCCGCGCTGGACGAGTTCGAGGTCAACCCGGTGATCGTGCGGTCGCAGGGCGAGAGCCCGAACCAGGGGGTGTGGGCGGTGGATGCGCTGGTGACGCTGGCGCCGGCAGGCTGACGAACCCGGCGCA
>JANOBL010000299.1:0-2880 GCA_031411635.1 Betaproteobacteria bacterium | reverse complement strand
CCCCACCATGCTGTCAGGATTTTTCATCGACCGGCCGATCTTTGCCTGGGTAATCGCGTTGTTCATCGTGGTGCTGGGCGGTGCGGCCATCACCAAGCTGCCGGTGTCGCAATACCCGACGGTGGCGCCACCGGCCATCGTGATTGCCACGGCCTACCCCGGTGCCTCGGCCAAGGTGCTGGAAGACAGCGTGCTGTCGGTGATCGAGAAAGAGCTGAACGGAGCGCCCGGCATGATCTACATGGAGTCGATCGCCCAGGCCAACGGCAGCGGCAGCATCACGGTGACGTTTGAGAGTGGCACCAACATCAACCTGGCCCAGGTGGAGATCCAGAACCGGCTGTCGCGTGCAGCGCCCCGGCTGCCCAGCTCGGTGGTGCAGCAAGGTGTGCGCATCGACAAGGCCAATGCCAACTTTTTGCTGTTTGTCTAGCTGACCTCCTCCAACCCGGCGGACGATCCCACGTCGCTGGGCGATTACGCAGCGCGCTACATCCAGCCCGAGCTGCAGCGCTTGCCCGGCGTGGGCCAGACCCAGCTCTTTGGCACCGAGCGGGCGATGCGCATCTGGCTGGCGCCGGCCAAGCTGGTGGCTTACGGCATGAGCCCGGGCGAGGTGACCGCCGCGATCCGGGCGCAAAACGCGCAAGTGTCGGCCGGCACCCTGGGTGAGCAGCCCAGCGTGACTGGCCAGCCGATGAGCGCCACCGTGGTGGTGAGTGGCCAGTTGGCCAATGCCGACCAGTTTGGCGCCATCGTGTTGCGCGCCAACGCCGATGGCTCGGCCGTGCGGCTGCGTGATGTGGCGCGCATCGAGCTGGGCGCCCAGGGCTACGGCACCTTCTCGCGGCTCAATGGCCAGCCCAGCGCCGGTGTGGCGGTGCAGCTCTCGCCCAGCGGCAATGCACTGGCCACCGCCGATGCGGTGAAGTTGCGCATGGAGGAGTTGAAAGGGTTTTTCCCCAGCGGCATGCAGTACCGCATTCCTTACGACACGTCCAAATTTGTGCGCATCTCGATCAAGCAAGTGATTGAAACGCTGGTCGAGGCGGTGGCGCTGGTGTTTGTCGTGATGCTGATCTTCTTGCAAAGCCTGCGCTACACCTTGATCCCCACCATCGTGGTGCCGGTGGCGTTGCTGGGCACCTTTGGCATGTTGCTGGTGATGGGTTATTCGATCAACGTGCTGACGCTGTTTGGCATGGTGCTGGCCATCGGCATCCTGGTGGACGATGCCATCGTGGTGGTGGAAAACGTTGAGCGCCTGATGGCCGAGGAGGGCCTCAGCCCACGCGATGCCACCCGCAAGGCGATGGGCCAGATCACCGGCGCGGTGATTGGCATCACCGTGGTGCTGGTCTCCGTGTTTGTGCCGATGGCGTTTTTTGGCGGCGCGGTGGGCAGCATCTACCGGCAGTTTTCGCTGTCGATGGTGTCAGCCATTTTGTTCTCGGCGTTTTTGGCGCTCACGCTGACGCCGGCCTTGTGCGCCACGTTCTTGAAGCCGGCCGAGGCGCACCACGAGCGGCGCGGTTTTTACGGGCTGTTCAACCGCGGTTTCCGGCGCACCGCCAAGGGCTACGAAAGCACCGTGGCCAAGGTGCTGGGCCGCGCCGGGCGCTGGCTGCTGGCGTTTGGTGTGGTGATCGTGGCGGTGGGCTGGATGTACGGCCGGCTGCCCTCGTCGTTTTTGCCCAATGAGGACCAGGGCTATCTGATCGTCAACGTGCAATTGCCACCCGGCGCCACGGTAGAGCGCACCACCGCGGTGATGCAACAGGTGGAGGCGTTTTTCAGCAAGCAGCCCGAGGTGGACGAGGTGGTGTCGGTGATCGGCTTCAGCTTCTCGGGCCAGGGCCAGAACTCGGGCCTGGTGTTTGTGCCGCTGAAGGATTGGGACGAGCGCAAGGGCCCCGAGCATTCGGCGCAGGCGCTGGCCGGCCGCGCGTTTGGCGCGATGATGGCGATTCGCGATGCGTTTGTATTTCCGCTCAGCCCACCGCCGATCCCCGAGCTGGGCACTGCCACCGGCTTCAACTTCCGCTTGCAAGACCGGGGCGGCCAGGGCCACGAGGCTTTGCTGGCGGCGCGCAATCAACTCTTGGGCATGGCCAGCCAAAGCAAGCTGCTGGCCGGCATGCGGCCCGACGGGCTGGAAGACGCACCGCAATTGCAGTTGGACATCGACCGCGAGCGCGCCGCTGCGCAAGGCGTTGGTTTCGACGCGATCAACGCGCTGTTGTCGACCGCTCTGGGTTCAAGTTATGTCAACGACTTTGCCAGCAAAGGCCGGCTGCAGCGCGTGGTGGTGCAAGCCGATGCACCAGCGCGCATGGTGCCCGAGGATTTGCTGAAGCTGCAGGTGCCCAACGGCCGCGGCGCGCTGGTGCCACTGTCCACCTTTGCCAGCACACGCTGGATCGTCGGGCCGATGCAGACCACACGCTACAACGGCTACCCGGCGATGCGCCTGGCCGGCGATGCCGCGCCCGGCCGGTCCACCGGCGAGGCGATGCTGGAGATGGAAAAACTGGCGCGCCAGTTGCCGCCCGGCTTTGGTTTTGAATGGACCGGCCAGTCGCGCGAGGAAAAACTCTCGGGATCACAAGCCACCATCCTGCTGGTGTTTTCGCTGCTGGCGGTGTTTTTGTGCCTGGCGGCGCTGTACGAGAGCTGGTCGATCCCGGTGGCGGTGTTGCTGGTGGTGCCGCTGGGCGTGCTGGGCTCGCTGACCGGCGGCTGGCTGCGTGGCATGCCCAATGATGTGTACTTCAAGGTCGGGCTGATCACGGTGATCGGGCTGTCGGCCAAAAACGCGATCCTGATCATCGAATTTGCCAAAGACTTGCAGGCCGAGGGCATGGACTTGATCAAGGCCAC
>JANOBL010000298.1:0-2246 GCA_031411635.1 Betaproteobacteria bacterium | reverse complement strand
AGATCAAGTAGGTCTGCCGGTCCGCCCACCCACCCACCACCGCACCGAGGATCAAGCGCCCATGCTGCTGGAGATGCGCAACATCACCAAGACCTTTCCCGGCGTCAACGCGCTGGACCAGGTGAAGCTGGCTGTGCGGGCCGGAGAGATCCACGCCGTGGTGGGCGAAAACGGCGCCGGCAAATCCACCTTGATGAAAGTACTGTCGGGTGTCTACCCGGCCGGCAGCTACAGCGGCGAGATCCACTTTGACGGCGCGCTGCGGCAGTTTGCCGGCATCCGCGACAGCGAGGAACTGGGCATCATCATCATCCACCAGGAGCTGGCGCTGGTGCCGCTGCTGTCGATTGCCGAGAACCTGTTTCTGGGCAACGAGATATCAAAGCATGGGGTGATCGACTGGTGGGCCTGCCATGCCCGCACGCGCGAGCTGCTGGCCAAGGTGGGCCTGGCCGAATCGCCCGCCACCTTGATCGACGATCTGGGCGTGGGCAAGCAGCAGTTGGTGGAGATTGCCAAGGCACTGTCCAAACAAGTGCGGCTGCTGATCCTGGACGAGCCCACCGCCAGCCTGAACGAGAGCGACAGCGACAAATTGCTGCTGCTGTTGCTGGAACTGAAGCGCCAGGGCATTGCGTGCATCCTGATTTCGCACAAGCTGAACGAGATCGCGCGGGTGGCCGATGCGATCACCGTGCTGCGCGACGGCGCCACGGTGACGACCCTCGATTGCCGCAGCGCGCCCGCCAACGAGGACCAGATCATCCGCGCGATGGTGGGCCGCGAGATGGCCGACCGCTACCCCAAGCGCACACCGGCCATCGGCCAGACCGTGTTCGAGCTGCAGGACTGGTGGGTGCACCACCCGCTGCACCCGGACCGGGCGGTGATCAAGGGCATCAACTTCAGCGCCCGCCGCGGTGAGATCGTCGGCATCGCCGGGCTGATGGGCGCCGGCCGCACCGAGCTGGCGATGAGCGTTTTTGGCCGGAGCTGGGGCACCCGCATCCGGGGCGTCTGCCGGCTGCGTGGCCAAGCGGTGGATGTGTCGACCATCAACCGCGCGATCCGGCAGGGACTGGCCTATGTGACCGAAGACCGCAAGGGTCTAGGCCTGGTGCTGGAGCACAGCATCACGCACAACACCACCTTGGCGCGGCTGGAGGCGGTCTCGCGCGCCGGGGTGATCGACGAGGGCCTGGAGCACCGGGTGGCCAGCGGCTACCGGCAATCGCTGAACATCCGCTGCGCGGGCGTGTCGCAGCCGGTGGTCAACCTGTCGGGTGGCAACCAGCAAAAGGTGGTGCTGGCCAAGTGGCTGTTTTCGCAACCCGAGGTGCTGATCCTGGACGAGCCCACCCGCGGCATCGACGTGGGCGCCAAGTACGAGATCTACAGCCTGATGGCGCAGCTTGCAGCCGAGGGCAAATGCATCGTGATGATCAGCTCCGAGATGCCCGAGTTGCTGGGCCTGTGCGACCGGCTGTATGTGATGAACGAAGGCCGCTTTGTCGCCGAAATGGCGGCGGCGGACGCAACGCAGGAGAAGATCATGCGGGCGATTGTGAATAACGGCGTCAACAACGGAATGAACAACAGCGCCCTCGAATCGGCGGCCTGACTCAAGGTTCTCAACGCGATGTCCACCCCTTCCCCCAACCAGGCCCCCGCCGCCGGCCTGGGTTTCCTCAAGGCCAACCTGCGCGATTACGGCATGCTGTTGTCGCTGGTGGTGATCATGGGCTTTTTCCAGGTGATGACCGACGGCACCTTGATGCAGCCGCTGAACATCACCAACCTGATCCTGCAGAACAGCTACATCGTGATCATGGCGCTGGGCATGTTGCTGGTGATCGTGGCCGGCCACATCGATTTGTCGGTGGGCTCGGTGTGTGGTTTTGTCGGCGCGCTGGCGGCTGTGCTGATGGTGCAGTACGGCTGGCATTACCTGCCCGCCACGGTTGCCTGCCTGGCCACCGGCGCGGCCATCGGCGCGGCACAGGGCTGGTTTGTCGCGTGGATGCGCATCCCGTCCTTCATCGTCACGCTGGCCGGCATGCTGGTGTTCAAGGGCCTGGCGCTGGCGCTGTTGCAAGGCCAGTCTGTGGGGCCGTTTCCCGAAACGTTCCAGTTGCTCAGCTCGGGCTTCATCCCCGATCCCTTGTCGGGCGAGACCTTGAAGCTGGCCTCGCTGCTGATCGGCCTGGCGGTGGCCGCCGCGCTGCTGGTGCAAAAAATGCGCGAGC
>JANOBL010000297.1:0-1791 GCA_031411635.1 Betaproteobacteria bacterium | reverse complement strand
AGCCCAACCATGCCAAGGAAAAGCTGGTGCGTGACAGCTTCACGATGCCGCGTGTGGACTTTGCGCTGATTCAGCAGCTCAAAGAGCGCGCGCTGGGCTTCAAGCGCCCCACCCGCAAAAGCGAGTTGCTGCGCGCCGGCTTGCAGGCGCTGGCAGCGATGGGCGATGCACCCCTGCAGGCGCTGCTCGACAAGCTGCCGGCGCTGAAGGCCGGCCGGCCGAAGAAGGGCGACTGAACGGCTGCCGCGCCGACTTGAAAACCGGCCGTACCGGCCGCGCGGGTCAGCCCAAATCACCCCACCCGGTGGCCAGGCGCCGGTAGCGACCCCGCCGGTCCAACGCATCCCGGTGCACCACTTCTGCCGTGCCTTCCAGCACCCGCGCACCTTGGGTGCCAGCGATGGTGGCGCGGGTGGCCTTGTACAGCGCGACCGGCGTTTCGCCGGTCTCGAAGTCGTAGTAGCTGAAGCTGTAGACCGTCACGGTCTCGGCTTGCGGTGTCGGGTGCGTCATTCAGAATGCTCCTGGCCGGCTTGCCTCGAAGCGGCAGATTCTGCCCGAGCCGCCGGTCCAGCCAGCAGCACCTGCAGCACCGAGCGCAGTGACCGCTCGTAGACCTCGTCCACCTCGGCGCGGGCGGGGTTGGATGCAACACCACCACTTGGGCCGGTCATGCCGCCGACCAACGCCGGGCCGAAACGCACGAGCAGTGCGCTGGCCGGGACCAGCCTGTCCTGCCCATTCGCTGCGGCGATGGCGATGCCGGTCAACCGCCCCGCCGCGTCGAACACCGGGCCGCCACGCGGGCCGGAAGGTGCATCCATACCCAGCAATCGGTGCCCACCGTCGGTCGTGACGCGCGCAAAAAAAACCTTGTCGCAGCAGCGGCCAGGTTGCCGCTGAATCACCGGTACCGAACTCGACCATGCTGGCCGGGGCGCCAGCGAACGGATCGTGCGCCACTGGCGTCAAAGCGACCGCCGGCAGCGGCGCAGCCAGCCGCAGCAAGACCAGGCCCAGCGCTTCGTCACACTGCACCACGTTGGCGACCACCGTGTCACCCAGCCCGTTGCGCAGCCACACCCGATCGCGCTGCAGCGTGCCTGCGCGCAGCAAGTCCACAGGGGCCAGCGCCGCCGTTCCAGAAGCCATCAGCAGCGCGCTGCCAACCACCCGGGCACCCGTTGGCACCGCAGCGCCCACAGCGTAGGGCGCCACCTGCAACGGCGGCGCCAGCAGCGGCCCGCTGGGCTGCGGCCAGGGCCGTGCCAGTTGCGCCCGCGCTGCCAGCAGCGCTGCATCGTCGGGCGCCAGGGCCAGCGCGTCGTTCAGCATGTGCTGCGCCACCACGCCCTGCCCACCAATCTGCAGCAGCCAGGCATACAGCGCCGTGCCCGCCGGCCACTCGCGGCGGTGCGCGCCGGCGGCATGCGCACCAAAGGCCAGCGCCTGCCGGTACTCGCCCGCTTGCATGTGGGTGCGCACCAGCGCGGCCTCGGTGTCGGGTGCGTGCAGCATCATCGCGGCGCGTTCGAAGGCCTGGCGGGCAGCCTGCGCATCGCCCAGCGACAGCAGGCGCTCGCCAGCGTCCAGCAGTTGGTGGCGCTCGTTGACCGACGGGCCGGCGGCCGGCGCGCCGGCCATCTGCAGGCGCTGTCGGGCCGCCAGACTCCAGTCAGGCAACTGGGCCATCGCCGGACCTGCCGTGATGCAACTGGCCACCAACCAGGCCAGCAACCAGGCCACCAACCAGGCCAGCAACCAGGCCAGCAACCACGCCGAGCAAGGTGC
>JANOBL010000296.1:0-2001 GCA_031411635.1 Betaproteobacteria bacterium | reverse complement strand
CCGGCACCCGCAGCGTGTTTGGCCACCAGATGCGTTTTGACCTGAACGAAGGCTTTCCGCTGGTCACCACCAAGAAGGTGTTCTTGAAAGCCATCATCGTTGAGCTGCTGTGGTTTTTGCGCGGTGAGCGCAACGTCAAATGGCTGCAGGACAACGGCTGCACGATCTGGGACGAATGGGCCGGTCCCGATGGCGACCTGGGGCCGGTCTATGGCGTGCAGTGGCGTAGCTGGCCCACGCCGCGACCTGATGGAACCCGTGGTCACATCGACCAGATTGCCCAGGTGGTGCAGCAGCTCAAGGCCAACCCCGACAGCCGGCGCATCATCGTCAGCGCCTGGAACGTGGCCGAGCTGGACCAGATGGCCTTGATGCCCTGCCATGCGTTTTTCCAGTTCTACGTGGCGCCCGCCAGCGTGGCCGGTGGGCGCGGCCGCTTGAGCTGTCAGCTCTACCAGCGCAGCGCCGACATCTTCTTGGGTGTGCCCTTCAACGTCGCCAGTTATGCGCTGCTGACCCAGATGCTGGCCCAGCAATGTGAGCTGGACCTGGGCGACTTCATCTGGACCGGTGGGGATTGCCATATCTACGACAACCATGTGGAACAGGTGCAGACCCAACTCAGCCGTGCGCCACTGCCCTACCCGTTGTTGAGCATCAAGCGCCGGCCAGCATCGATCCTCGACTACCGGTACGAGGACTTCGAGCTGCTCGATTACCAATGCCATCCGGCCATCAAAGCGCCGGTTGCAGTGTGAGCGGCGCCGCCATCCCGCTGGCGCTGATCGCCTCGGTCGCCCGCAACGGCAGCATCGGCAGCGACAACGGCCTGATCTGGCACGAGCCCGAGGACAAGCGCTGGCTTCGCCGCCAAACCCTGGGCTGCCCGGTGATCATGGGCCGCAAGACCTGGGATTCACTGCCGGCACGCTTTCGCCCACTGCCCGGGCGCGACAACATCGTCGTCAGCCGCCAGGCCGGCTGGTCGGCGCCCGGTGCCCAGGCGGCGCCGGACTTGACCCAAGCGCTGGCGCTGGCCCAGGCCGCCGCCCAGCAAAGCAAGGCTGCGCGCATCTTTGTCATCGGCGGTGGCCAGTTGTATGCCCAGGCCCTGCCGCTGGCCGATCAACTGGTGTTGACCGAGATCGACGCCGATCTGCCCGGGGATACTGTCTTCCCGCACTGGGACCGCAGCGCCTTCACCGAGCGCCAGCGTGAACCCCGGCACAGCAGCGGCCCACCCGCCTGCGATTACGCTTTTGTCACCTACCAGCGCAATAGCTGAACCCCCGCGGAGAACCCCCCCATGTCCGGACACGGCTTCCACGTCCACGGCCCGCACGACCACGAGCTGGAGCACGCGGCCGAGCACGGCAACAAAGACCGCTTTGCCGGCACCATCGCGGTGATGACGGCGATCCTGGCCACCATAGGCGCGCTGTTTTCGTACATGGGCGGCGCCACCCAGGCCAATGCCGGTCTGTACAAGAACAACGCGGCGATCAAGAAGACCGAGGCCAGCAACCAGTGGAATTACTACCAGGCCAAGAGCGGCAAGCAAAACCTGGCCGAACTGGCGATCGCGCTGGTAGCCGAGGACAAAAAGCCGCAGTACGTGGCCGAGGTGGACCGCTACAAGAAAGAAAAAGCCGAGATCAAGGCCGGCGCCGAGAAACTGGAAGCCGAGGCCACCGATTGGGACAAACAATCCGACGGCCAGATGCATTTGCACCACCGCTGGGCCCAGGCCACCACCGCGCTGCAGATCTCGACCGCGCTGGCGGCGATGGCGCTGCTGACACGCCGCAAGTGGCTGGAGTACGGCATGTTCGGCGTGGCCAGCGTGGGTTTGGTGCTGGGTGGGCTGGCGGTGGCGCACATCTGATGCCGGGTTGGTTTCAGACGTACCAAATCGGGTCATGCCATTGGGCTTGTTGCTGACCTTGGTGCGCGGCCGGAGTGCGGGCGTTCAACAATCCGCGCGTGGGCGTCGGGCAGGGC
>JANOBL010000295.1:0-5522 GCA_031411635.1 Betaproteobacteria bacterium | reverse complement strand
ACATCCGATTTCTCCGTTTCACTGGACTAGGCTGGCGCAAGTACTGGCAGGGCCTGCGCTATGTGCTGACCAAGAGCGGCTACCTGGCGATGCCGTCGTCGGCCGTGGCCGCCTACATCCGCAGCCGGCCCGACATCGAGTACGCCGACCTGCAGATCAGCTTCCGGCCGATGACTTTCACCTACCGCGATTCCGGCGCGGTGGCGGTGGACAACTACCATGCGTTGGGCGCCACGGTGTACCGGGTGCAACCTGACTCGCGCGGCGAGGTGCGGCTGAAGTCGGCCGATCCACTGCAGGCGCCGGCCTTTTTGCCCAACTACATCAGCGCGCCGGAAGACATCGAGGCTTCGCTGTCCGGCGTGCGCCAGTTGCGCCGCATCCTGGTCACCGAGCCGATGGCCTCGCGCATCGTCAAGGAGATCGTGCCGGGCCCCGACGTCCGCACCGACGGGCCGCCGATGCTGCGTCCGCTGGGCGAGGTGGAGTTCGCCAACGGCATCGGCGCCGTCGCGGCCAGCGGCGTCTACGGCCCGCGCCGCGTCTGCGCCGGCATCGTCGGCCATGTCGACCTGCGCCACGGCGACGCCGTCGCCGAGGCGCTGGACCGTGCGCTGCAGCTCGCGCCCGAGCGCTTTCGCGGCATCCGGCAGGTCACGATCGACGACCCCCGGCCGGCGCCGTACCGCTACATCACGATCGCGCCGCCGCGTGCGGTGATGCGGGACCCTGACTTCCGCGCTGGCTTCCGGCACCTGGGGCCGCGGGGCTTGAGCTTTGACGCTGCGGTGTTCGACCACCAATTGCCCGAGCTGATCGCGCTGGCCGATGCCTTCCCGGACACCACCATCGTGCTGAACCACCTGGGCCACCCGATGGCGCCGGACCTGGACGCCGCACAGCGCGCCGACACCTTCAAGGGCTGGCGGGCGGTGCTGCGCGACATCGCGTTGCGGCCGAACGTGGTGTGCAAGATCGGCGGCCTGGGCATGCCGTTCTGGGGCTTCGGGCTCGAAGAGCGGCAAGACCCCATCGGCTATGCCGAACTGGCCGCGCTGTGGAGGCTCTGCGTCGAAACCGCGATCTAGATCTTCGGTGCCGGGCGCTGCATGGCCGAAAGCAACTACCCACCCGATGGCCGCTCCGCAGGCTTTGTGCCGCTGTGGAATGCCCTGAAGCAGATCGTGCGCGCCGCGTTGCCAGACGACAAAGCTGCGCTGTTCCACGGCACGGCGGCGCGGGTCTACCGCATCGCCTTGCCACCACCTTTGGCACCCAGCGCCTGACACCTTGCCGCCCCATGTTCAGCAATGTCGACACCGACTTTCCCGAACCCCAACCCCGCCCCGCCGGTGCCGAACTGGCCTTGCAAGGCATCCGGGTTGTCGACTTCACGCACTTCATCGCCGGCCCGTTCGCAACGATGATCCTGGCCGACATGAGTGCCGACGTGGTCAAGGTCGAGGCCCCGGGCCGCGGCGACGACTTCCGGCAGTACCCGCCGATGGTCGATGCCTTCGGCGGCGGCGTGCCCTACCTGTGGACCAACCGCAACAAACGCAGCATCGCGCTGGACCTGAAATCGCCCGAAGGCGTGGCGCTGGCGCGAACTGATCGCCAAGGCCGATGTTGTCGTCGAGAACTTCTCCACCGGCGTCATCGAGCGGCTGGGCCTGGGCTGCGACACGTTCCGCGACACCCACCCACGGCTGATCTTCTGCTCGGTGTCGGCCTATGGCCGAAAAGGCGCGTACGCCGACCGGCTGGGCTTCGACCCGATTGCCCAGGCCGAGAGCGGCTTCATCTCGATGAACGGCCACCCCGACCGCGACGGCGTGCGTGCGCTGTCGCCGGTGATGGACATCAGCACCGCGATGATGGCCAGCAATGCAATCCTGGGCGCGCTGGTGGCCCGCGCGCGCACCGGCTGCGGCCAGGCGGTGGAGGTGGCGCTGTTCGACACCGCGGTGATGATGACCGGCTATGCCCCGCTGCAGCAGCTCTATACCGGCCAGGCGCCACAACGGCCGGGCAATACCAGCCCCGATACCTGCCCGTCGGGCGTGGTCCACGCCAGCGACAAGGGCTTTTTTGATCAACTGCGGCAACACCGCCATCTTCCAGCGGCTGATGAGCCAGGTGGTCGAGTTGCCCGGGGTGGCGGCCGACCCGGCCTGCGCCACCAACCAGGACCGCGTGGCCCGGCGCGAGCCGCTGTTCGCGCTGCTGCAAGACGCGTTTGGCAAGCAAGCCTGGTCGCACTGGCAGCCGCGCATGCGCTCAGCGGCCGTGCCGTGCGGCGAGCTGCGCAGCGTGGGCGAGGCCATCCGCTCGCCCGAGGCGCGCGAAAACGCCATCGCCACCCGCATCCCGCATCCCGCACTCGGCGCTGGGCTGGGTGCCAAACGTGACCTTGCCGATCCGCTATGCCGCAACGCCGATGGCCAACCCGGCGCCGGCGCCGCGTGTGGGCCAGCACACCCAGGCCGTGCTGGCCGACTGGCTGGGCCATGACGCAGCGCGGCTGCGGGGCTGGCGCAGGCCGGTGCTTTTGGCGCGCCCAAGGCTGCGGGCGCCTGAAGGCGGGTTTACCAGGCGGCGTCGAGGATGGCGCGCAGCTCGCCCGCATGCAACACCGGCCGCGCGCTGCGGGTGATGAACCAGTCGGCCATCGCCGCCTGGGCAATGGCATCCAGATCGGCCTGGGCGATGCCGATGTCGCGCAGGCGCTGCGGCAGCGCGAGCGTGGTGGACAACGCCACCACGGCGGTTGCCGCACGCTCGGCCGCTGATGGCGCTGCGCTGCCCACGGCAGCCTCGGCCGACAGGCTCTGTGCAATGCGCTCGGCCGTCTGCAGCGTGGCGGGCGCATTGAAGCGCAGCGTGTGCGGCAGCACGATGGTATTGACGATGCCATTGGCAACCTGGCAACGGTGCCCGATGGCATGCGCCAGCACCGAGGCCAGTCCGCCGCCGGCCTGCTCGGTGCCGCGGCCGCACAGCACCGCCGCCACCGCCAGCTCTTCGCGGGCGGCGGTGTGGCTGCTGGCCAGGCCGGAGCGGCCATCGCCTCGCTCCGCGTTGCCCAGGTGGTGCATCACCAGCCGCAGCGCATGGCGCAGCATCGCCTCGGACACCGGGTCGCAGCGCGGCGATTCCAGCGCCTCCACCGCAGTGCACAAGGTGTTCAGCGTATTGCCCAGCACCAGTCCGGCCGGCGCGGTGCGCAGCAGGCCGGGGTGCAGGAACACCGCTTTGGCACGGGTCTTGGGGTCGAACAGCGCCAGCCGCTGGCCGCTGGCATCGTCGTGCACCGCGCTGCCGGCCTTGACAAAGGCGGTGCTGGGGGTTGTGGGCACAACAAACTGCGGCAGCTTGGCGGCGTCCAGCCGTGGGCTGTCAAAGCGGCCGTCGGGCAGCCGCCGCGTGCACAGCGCCTGCGCAGGTCGGCATTCGGCCAGCAGGATGGTGGCGGCACGTGCCGTCACCGCGGCCGATCCACCGCCCACCGCGACAACCGCATCGGCCTGCAGCGCGCCCAGCGTGCGCGCCACCTCCACCACCGCCGACAGCGGGCTGTTTGGCCGCACTGCCGTGCTTTCGCCAGCAAGCACTGGTGCCAGCGCGGCGCGCAGCAGGGCCATCGCATCGGTGCCGGCCACCGTGCGGCCGCAGACCAGCACCGCGCGCCGGCAGCCGTGCCGGCGCAGCTCGCGCGCCAGCGCAACCAGACAGTCGTCGCCGCTGTAAAGCCGCAGTTCGGCGGCCAGGTGCTGGAAGGGCAGGGCAGGGCTCATGGCGGGTGGCTGGGTAGGCGAAGGGGTGGGGCGGCGAAGGCGTGCAATCTGCGGCCGCCGGGATCAGACCCGATCGCAATCGCTGTGCCATCGGCACAATACGCTGGCCGTGCCTGCCGTGCCTACAGATGCCTGTGCCGAGCACACCTTGTCCGCAGGGCGATGTCCATGCCACGTACAGTGACCGCTGCTGCGCCGGCCGAACACCACCACCGACCACAGCATGCAGCTTGCAACTGCCCATCGTCGTGCCCGGTGCTGACTGCCGCCGCACGGACAGGCCACGATGCACAAAACCCTTTACGACAAGGTCTGGGAAGCCCACACCATCCTGCCCGACCAGGATGGCCAGACGCTGCTGCACGTCACCCGCCACCTGGCGCATGACGGCTCCTGCCATGCCTTCGAGTTTCTGCAGGACCGTGGCCTGGGTGTGCGCCGTCCCGACCAGGTGATCGCGATGCCCGACCACGGCGTGCCGTCGCACAGCCACGACCTGGCCGCGATCACCGACCCCTACCAGCGCCGCGTGGTCGAGCTGCTGGACCGCAATGCCCGGCGCTTCGGCATCACCCACTTCGGGCTGGGCGATGCGCGCCTGGGCATCGTGCATGTGGTCGGTCCCGAACAAGGCATCACCCAGCCGGCCATGCTGCTGGTGTGCGGCGACTCGCACACGGCCACCCACGGCGCGCTGGGCGCGCTGGCCTTCGGGCTGGGCGCCAGCGACATCCTGCATGTGCCGGCCACGCAGGCCACCTGGCAGCGCCGGGCCAGGACGATGCGCATCACCGTGAGTGGCGCCTGCCCGCCGGCGTCAGCGCCAAGAACCTGGCGCTGGCCATCAGCGTCAAGATCGGCGCCAACGGGGCCTACGGCCATGTGATCGAGTACGCCGGCACCACAGTGCAGGCGATGACCATCGAGCAGCGCCTGACGCTGTGCAACATGGCGATCGAGGCCGGTGCCCGCTCGGGCATGGTGGCGCCCGACGACACAAGCTTCGCCTACCTGCACGGCCGGCCGTTTGCGCCGAAGTGCGCTCAGTGGGACAGGGCGCTGGCGCACTGGCGCAGGTTGCCGTCGGACGCCGACGCGGTGTTCGACCGCGAGCTGGCGCTGGCTATGGCCACGCTGGCGCCGATGGTCACCTGTGGCAACAGCCCGGAGGATGCGGCGCCCGTCGATGGCCGTGTGCCGGACCCTGCTGCCGAGCGCGATCCGGCGCGCCGGGCCGCCTTGCTGCGCACCTTGGACTACATGGGCCTGAAGCCCGGCATGGCACTGACCGACATCGCCATTGACTTGGTCTTCATCACCGCCCGCGCCGCCTTCATGCACCGCCTGGTGGCCGCGCACGGCTTTACGCCGATGACACGCGAGCAGGCCGCCAAGCGTGCCAGGCAGCGTATCGAGCATGGCTATGTGAACCTGTATGCGGCGTTTCGGGGGGATGGCAGAGCGGGGTAGACGAAGTGACGGCGAATGCCGCCACTCCGAGTTGGCCGCTCATGCGCTGCCCAAGTGAGCTGCGCGACATTTGGCCCGCTTGGTTGCGGCAGCGCGATTCATGCTGGTTGACGGATGACGACACGCTGGCAGACAGGCCATGCCGGCGCCCTGTTAAGTCAGTTCGAAATCACGATACCCTTTCCCCTCAAAAGCTTGCCCCAGCGGTGGTACTCGTCGGCCGCAAGCTTCTGAAACGCCTCTACCGAAGGCATC